>NZ_RXXX01000019.1:0-51904 GCF_011006755.1 Anoxybacillus sp. MB8 | reverse complement strand
AAAAACAGCAGGGGTGGCAAGCTTTTTTTGTCGAAAACCGCATAAAATCAATAAAAACTTAGGGTATGTCTTTAAAACTTTTGACAATACCTGGACAGATCGGAGGATGAACGTATGATTGAACGTTATACAAGGCCAGAAATGGGTGCGATTTGGACGGAAGAAAACCGTTTTCGTGCTTGGCTGGAAGTCGAAATTTTAGCTTGTGAAGCTTGGGCTGAGTTAGGCGTGATCCCGAAAGAAGATGTTGTAAAAATTCGTCAAAATGCTTCATTCGATATTGCGCGTATTAAAGAAATTGAAGAAGAGACGCGTCATGATGTCGTTGCCTTTACTCGTGCGGTATCAGAAACGTTAGGAGAAGAACGAAAATGGGTACATTATGGACTTACGTCTACCGATGTTGTTGATACAGCATTATCGTACTTATTAAAACAAGCAAATGAAATTTTATTGCGCGACTTAGAAAACTTTATTGTGGTATTAAAGGAGAAGGCGATCGAACATAAATATACGGTCATGATGGGGCGAACGCACGGTGTGCATGCCGAGCCGACGACATTTGGATTAAAATTGGCGCTCTGGTATGCCGAAATGGAGCGCAATTTAGAACGATTTAAGCAAGCGGCCGAAACGGTGCGCGTTGGTAAAATTTCTGGTGCTGTCGGTACGTATGCAAACATTGACCCGTTTGTCGAACAGTACGTATGCGAAAAACTCGGTTTGCAGCCTGCGCCTATTTCAACCCAAACGTTACAGCGTGATCGCCATGCGCACTATATGGCGACGCTCGCTTTAATTGCGACATCGATTGAAAAATTTGCGGTTGAGATTCGAGGACTGCAAAAAAGTGAAACGCGTGAAGTGGAAGAATTTTTCGCTAAAGGACAAAAAGGTTCATCAGCGATGCCACATAAACGCAACCCGATTGGTTCGGAAAATATGACAGGAATGGCGCGCGTCATTCGCGGCTATATGTTAACAGCATATGAAAATGTCCCGCTTTGGCATGAGCGCGACATTTCGCATTCGTCAGCGGAGCGCATTATTTTACCGGATGCAACGATCGCATTAGACTACATGCTCAACCGCTTTACAAATATCGTGAAAAACTTGACTGTATTCCCAGAAAACATGAAGAAAAATATGGATCGTACGCTCGGACTTATTTATTCGCAACGTGTATTACTTGCGCTTATTGACACAGGCATGACGCGAGAGGAGGCGTATGATCTCGTACAGCCGAAAGCGATGGAAGCGTGGGAAAAACAAGTGCCGTTTCGCTCGTTAATTGAAGCGGACGAAATGATTACAAGCCGTTTAACAAAAGAGCAAATCGCTGATTGCTTTGATTATAACTATCATTTAAAACATGTTGATACGATTTTTTGTCGACTTGGTTTGCAGTAGGTAAGGCCAATGCCTTGCCTACATAATAAAAATTCCTAATATTCTGGATAAATGGAGGGAGAGAACATGCAAAAGCAACACCTTCTATATGAAGGAAAGGCGAAGAAAGTATATGCGACAAATGAAGAGCGCGTACTATGGATTGAATATAAAGATGAAGCAACTGCATTTAACGGTGAAAAAAAAGCAACGATTGCTGGAAAAGGAAGACTAAATAATGAGATTACAAGTTTACTATTTTCTTTGCTGCATGAAGCGGGTGTGAACAATCACTTTATTCGTAAAATATCTGACAACGAACAGCTTGTGCGTCAAGTGACGATCATTCCCCTCGAAGTTGTTGTCCGCAATATTGTCGCCGGTAGTCTAGCAAAACGAATCGGGCTTGAGGAAGGAACTGCACTCGAGAAACCGATTGTAGAGTTTTACTACAAAAACGATGACTTAGGCGATCCTCTATTAACAGAAGATCATATTGCCGTGTTGCAGCTCGCCTCTTGCGATGAGCTTTTGCATATGAAACAAATGGCGCTACGCGTGAACGACATTTTCATTTCCTTATTTCGTTCATGTGACTTACAGCTTGTCGACTTCAAATTAGAGTTTGGAAGAGATGAAACGGGAGCGGTGCTGTTAGCGGATGAAATTTCCCCAGATACGTGTCGATTATGGGATGTACACACGAAAGAGAAATTTGATAAAGATGTATTTCGCCGCGATTTAGGCGACTTAACAGAAACATATACGAAACTGTTACAAAGATTAGGAGGATTATCATGTACAAAGTAAAAGTGTATGTCACATTGCGTGAAAACGTATTAGACCCACAAGGCAATGCTGTGAAAGGGGCATTGCATAGCTTAAACTATCGTGAAGTACAAGATGTACGGATTGGAAAGTTTATGGAGTTGATCGTGGAAAAAAGCGACCGCGATATTGATGCAATCGTGAAGGAAATGTGTGAAAAATTGTTAGCGAACACAGTCATTGAAGATTATCGCTATGAGATTGAGGAGGTCGTCGTTCAGTGAAATTTGCGGTCGTTGTATTTCCAGGTTCAAACTGTGATATCGACATGTATCATGCCATTTCGGATGAATTAGGAGAAGAAGTGGAATACGTTTGGCATGACGCACATTGTTTAGATGAGTTTGATGCGATTCTGTTACCGGGCGGTTTTTCATATGGTGATTATTTACGCTCTGGAGCGATTGCCCGTTTTTCTAACGTGATGAAAGCGATCAAAAAAGCAGCCGATGACGGAAAGCCGATTTTAGGTGTATGTAACGGATTTCAAATTTTACTCGAAGCAGGGCTTCTTCCAGGGGCGATGCGACGCAACAATACGTTAACGTTTATTTGCCGCCCGGTAAAGCTTCGTGTTGAAAATAATGAAACGATGTTTACGTCTCAATACGAACGTGGAGAAATCATTACGATTCCGATTGCGCACGGCGAAGGAAACTATTATTGTGATGAACAAACGTTACAACAGCTCATTGCCAATAACCAAATCGTTTTTCGATACGAGGGAGAAAATCCAAACGGTAGTTTGCATAACATTGCAGGCATCGTGAATGAAAAAGGAAACGTGCTCGGGATGATGCCACACCCTGAACGAGCTGTTCATGAATTGCTTGGAGGAGCTGACGGATTAAAACTATTTCAATCAATTGTGACATATTGGAGGGACGCGCATGTCGTTACTACTTGAGCCAAGTCCAGCAATAATTAAAGAGCAAAAATTATATCGTGAAATGGGATTAACAGACGAAGAATTTGCGATGGTGGAACGTATTCTTGGGCGCTCGCCAAATTATACAGAAACGGGCATTTTCTCTGTCATGTGGTCGGAACATTGCAGCTATAAAAATTCGAAACCTGTATTAAAAAAGTTTCCGACAGAAGGAAAGCATGTGCTCCAAGGGCCAGGAGAAGGTGCAGGCATTGTAGATATCGGGGATGGATTAGCGGTAGCGTTTAAAATTGAAAGCCATAACCACCCGTCTGCGATTGAACCGTATCAAGGGGCTGCCACGGGTGTTGGGGGAATTATTCGCGATGTATTCTCAATGGGTGCGCGACCAATTGCATTATTAAACTCGCTTCGTTTTGGCGAATTAACGTTACCGCGTGTGAAATATTTATTTGAGCGCGTTGTCGCAGGCATTGCTGGATACGGAAATTGCGTCGGCATTCCGACCGTTGGCGGTGAAGTGCAATTTGATGCGGCATACGAAGGAAATCCGCTTGTAAATGCGATGTGCGTTGGGCTTATTCGCCATGAAGATATTCAAAAAGGAATCGCATCAGGCGTTGGAAATACGGTTATGTATGTCGGGGCAAAAACGGGGCGTGACGGAATTCACGGAGCGACATTTGCATCGGAGGAATTAACGGAACAATCTGAACAAAAACGTCCAGCTGTGCAAGTCGGAGATCCATTTATGGAAAAATTGCTCCTTGAAGCTTGTTTAGAAGTCATTCATTCCGATGCGCTTGTTGGGATGCAAGATATGGGAGCTGCTGGCTTAACAAGTTCGTCAGCAGAAATGGCGAGCAAAGCAGGTTCTGGGATCGAACTGAATTTAGATCTCGTGCCACAGCGTGAAACGGGAATGACACCGTATGAAATGATGCTGTCTGAATCGCAAGAACGTATGCTTCTTGTCGTTCAAAAAGGTCGTGAACAAGAAATTGCAGATGTATTTGCAAAATACGGACTTGAGGCGAAAGCGATTGGTCGTGTAACAGATGATCATATGTTGCGGTTGTATCATCGCGGAGAAGTCGTTGCTGAAATCCCGGTTGATGCGCTTGCCAAAGATGCGCCTGTTTATCATAAACCTTCGCAAGAACCAGCGTATTATCGCGAGTTTCAAACGATACAATACACACCGACAGTTGACAATTACGAAGAAACACTACTTGCACTATTAAGTCAGCCAACGATCGCAAGTAAAGAATGGGTGTATGAGCAATACGATTATATGGTGCGAACAAATACGGTTGTTGCTCCAGGATCTGATGCAGCTGTTTTACGCATTCGTGGCACAAATAAAGCGCTAGCGATGACAACCGATTGTAATTCCCGTTACGTATATTTAGATCCAGAAGTCGGTGGGAAAATTGCGATCGCAGAAGCAGCACGCAACATCGTTTGTTCCGGTGCCCAGCCACTTGCTGTTACCGATTGTTTAAACTTTGGCAGTCCAGAGAAACCGGAAATTTTTTGGCAACTTGAAAAAGCGGTAGAAGGAATGAGCGAAGCGTGTCGTGTGCTAGAAACGCCTGTTATTAGCGGAAATGTATCCCTTTATAATGAAACGAACGGCGAAGCCATTTATCCGACACCGATTGTCGGCATGGTTGGCATCGTTGAACATATGAGCCATGTGACAACACAATCGTTTAAACAACCTGGTGACTTCATTTATGTCATTGGGGAAGCAAAGCAAGAATTTGGCGGAAGTGAGTTACAAAAATGGCTAACAGGTCGCATTTTTGGAAAGGCTCCAACGATTGATTTACATGTGGAGGCGAAACGACAACAACAGCTTCTCGCTGCGATTCGAGCTGGGGTTGTGGCATCAGCACACGATGTATCAGAAGGAGGCTTAGCGGTTGCACTTGCGGAATGTCTAATGAGCGCACAAGGTTTAGGGGCGCATGTGACCATTCAAGGCGATGTCGTTTCGGAGCTATTTAGCGAAACGCAATCACGCTTTGTCGTCTCTGTGAAAAGGGAACATCAACAAGCGTTTGAACAGCTTGTTCAAGCAGTATGTATCGGAGAAGTGACAAACGATGGAACGCTTCATGTGACAAATGGGGATACATGCATTCTCCATGTTCCAGTAGAAACAATGCGAAATGTATGGAAAGGAGCTATTCCATGCTTGCTGAAATCAAAGGATTAAATGAAGAGTGCGGGATTTTTGGCATTTGGGGACATGAGGAAGCAGCAACGTTGACGTATTACGGATTGCACAGTTTACAACATCGTGGACAAGAAGGAGCAGGAATTGTTGTTGGAGGCAACGGAACGTTACAATTTCATAAAGGACTTGGTTTAGTCACAGAAGTATTTAGTCGCGGTGAACTAGAACAATTAACGGGCATGGCTGCGATCGGCCACGTCCGTTACTCTACTGCTGGTGGGGGCGGATATACGAATGTTCAACCGCTTTTGTTCCGTTCTCAAGGTGGTAGTTTGGCGCTCGCGCATAACGGAAATTTAGTCAATGCTGATGAGTTGCGCTTTCGTTTAGAGCAACAAGGAAGTATTTTTCAAACGACGTCTGATACAGAAGTGCTCGCTCATTTAATTAAGCGTAGCGACGAACCAATTTTAAAAGAGAGGATTAAAGAAGCGTTGACGCATTTACGTGGCGCTTTTGCCTTTTTAATTTTAACGGAAACAGAAATGTATATCGCTCTTGATCCACATGGCTTTCGTCCTTTATCGCTTGGACGTTTAGGCGAGGCGTACGTTGTGGCGTCGGAAACGTGTGCGTTTGATGTCATTGGTGCCACATACGAGCGAGAAGTGGAACCGGGGGAGCTCATTATGATCAATAAGCAAGGTGTTCGTTCTGAACGTTTCGCCCCTAAAGTCGCTCGCTCCATTTGCAGTATGGAATATATTTATTTCGCTCGTCCGGATAGTAATGTGGATGGCATTAACATTCATACCGCGAGAAAAAATCTTGGGAAGCGATTAGCATTTGAAGCACCTGTTGAAGCAGATGTCGTCACTGGCGTACCGGATTCAAGTATTTCGGTAGCCATTGGTTATGCGGAAGCAACAGGTATTCCATACGAGTTAGGGTTAATTAAAAATCGGTATGTTGGACGGACGTTTATTCAACCGTCGCAATCACTTCGGGAACAAGGGGTAAAAATGAAATTGTCGCCTGTTCGAGGGGTTGTAGCAGGGAAACGAGTCGTCATGGTTGATGACTCTATTGTGCGTGGAACGACGAGCAAGCGTATTGTACGCATGCTTCGTGAGGCAGGAGCAACGGAAGTGCATGTGCGCATTAGCTCCCCACCAATTACGCATCCATGTTTTTATGGTATTGATACATCAACGAAAGAAGAGCTGATTGCAGCTAATCATACCATCGAACAAATTCGACAACTCATTGAAGCGGACTCCCTTGCATTTTTAAGCCAAGAAGGGCTTTTGCAAGCGATTGGAAGACCGAACGATTCCACAAACTGTGGGCAATGTTTAGCTTGTTTTACAGGACAATATCCGACGAAGATAGGAGGGGAGCACGTTGGCACATGCGTACAAGCAAGCTGGTGTGAATATTGAAGCTGGTTATGAAGCTGTAGAGCGGATGAAAAAACATGTCGCAAAAACAGCCCGAATGGGTGCATTAGGAAGTTTAGGCGGTTTTGGCGGGATGTTTGATCTATCTTCGCTCGGGTACAAACAACCTGTGCTTGTATCAGGAACGGACGGAGTAGGTACGAAATTGATGCTTGCGTTCGCTTTAGATCGGCACGATACGATCGGAATCGACTGTGTAGCGATGTGTGTGAATGATATTGTCGTACAAGGGGCAGAGCCGCTTTTTTTCCTTGACTACATCGCCTGTGGAAAAGCAGTACCTGAAAAAATCGAGCATATTGTAAAAGGAATTTCTGATGGTTGCATCGAAGCAGGCTGTGCGCTCATTGGAGGGGAAACAGCAGAAATGCCAGGCATGTACGGTGAAGATGAATATGATGTAGCTGGTTTTGCAGTTGGTGTGGTAGAAAAAGAAAAGCTTGTGACAGGTGAGGCGATTGTCCCTGGCGATGTGCTAATCGGTTTAGCTTCAAGTGGTTTGCATAGTAATGGATATTCGCTTGTTAGAAAAATTATAAAAGATGCTCATTTACAGTTAAATCATATATATGAACCGTTTTCTCGCTCGCTTGGCGAGGAGTTGTTAACGCCTACACGCATTTACGTCCGATCGGTACTTGAGGCATTAAAACAATTTCGTGTGAAAGGAATGGCACATATTACGGGGGGCGGTTTTATCGAAAACATTCCACGTATGTTGCCAAAGGGATTACAAGCCGAAATAGACTACGGTTCATGGCCGATTCCGCCGATTTTTAACTTTTTACAACAACATGGACAACTACAACGAATGGAAATGTTCAATATTTTTAATATGGGAATCGGTTTTGTGCTAGCTATCGATAGCGATGTTGTGCCAGACGTTGTGCAGTTGCTTGAATCGTGCGGAGAGAAAGTATATATCATCGGTCGGATCAAAGAGGGAGCAGGTGTATCGTTTGCTGGGGGAAAAATCGAATGAAGCGAATAGCTATTTTTGCGTCGGGAAGCGGAACGAATTTTCAAGCGATTATCGATGCGGTAAAAAAAGGAGATATTCAAGCAGAAGTAGCGCTTCTCGTATGTGATCGACCGCATGCCAAAGTGATTGAACGAGCCATTCGTGAATACGTGCCGGTATTTGTTTTTAACCCTAAACAGTACGAAACAAAACAACAGTTTGAACGTGAGATTTTACAACAACTACAACAAAAAGAAATTGACTGGATCGTTCTTGCGGGCTATATGCGGCTCATCGGTTCGACGCTTTTACAGGCATATCCGAACAAAATTATAAACATCCACCCTTCTCTTTTGCCGGCGTTTCCGGGTAAAGATGCAATTGGTCAAGCATACCGTTATGGCGTGAAAGTGACGGGGGTCACCGTGCATTACGTTGATGAAGGAATGGATACCGGACCAATTATTGCGCAACTGGCACTATATATTGATGACGGAGAGCCGTTAGAAAGTGTTGAGCGTCGCATTCATGAGATTGAACATACGTTGTATCCACAAGTCATTCAACAATTGCTGATGGGGAAAGGAAGTACGAAGGATGAAAAAGCGAGCGATTATTAGCGTTTCAAATAAAAAAGGAATTGTTACATTCGCCAAGCAACTAGCTGAGCTTGGAGTGGAAATTATTTCGACAGGTGGGACGAAGCGTGTATTAGCAGAACACGGAATTCCTGTGACAAGCATTTCTGATGTCACAAACTTCCCAGAAATTTTAGATGGACGGGTCAAAACATTGCACCCAAACATTCACGGCGGTCTGTTAGCTGTTCGAGATGACGAAACACATCAACAGCAACTGCAAGCGCATAACATCACGCCGATCGATTTTGTTGTGGTGAATTTATATCCATTTCAAGAAACGATCGCAAAGCCGAACGTGACGTTGATGGAAGCCATTGAACAGATTGATATTGGCGGTCCGACAATGCTTAGAGCGGCAGCGAAAAATCATGCTTACGTCACAGCTGTTGTCGATCCTGCTGATTATGATGTAGTCATTGAACAGTTAAAACAATATGGCGAAGTATTGTTAGAAACGAGACGAGCGTTAGCGGCTAAAGTGTTCCGTCATACCGCAGCGTACGATGCAATGATTGCGCAATATTTGACAAATGTCGTCGGAGAAACATATCCAGAAACGATGACGATGACTTTTGTGAAAAAACAATCGTTGCGATACGGGGAAAATCCACATCAAACGGCAGCATTTTACGAAAGACCGCTCAGCTCACCGTTTTCTATTGCGGCAGCGAAGCAGCTACACGGAAAAGAACTGTCATATAACAACATTAATGATGCCAATGCAGCGTTGCAAATTGTTGCGGAATTTACTGAGCCAGCAGCGGTAGCAGTGAAGCATATGAATCCGTGCGGAGTGGGTGTCGGTGAAACGATTGCAGAAGCGTTTCAAAAAGCTTATGAAGCCGACCCAACGTCCATTTTTGGCGGCATCGTGGCGCTTAATCGCGAGGTTGACGAACAGACAGCTGCGAAATTACATGACATTTTTTTAGAAATTGTTATCGCTCCGTCGTTCACAGAACAAGCACTTGCGATTTTAACGAAAAAGAAAAATATTCGTCTATTAACTGTTGATTTTCAATCAGAACGGAAACAAGAACCATTTTTCGTATCGGTGCGCGGTGGATTACTTGTTCAAGATGAAGATATATACACGATTAATGATGCGAACATTCAAGTTGTGACTGACAGACAGCCGACAGAAGAAGAATGGGCGAATTTAACGTTCGCTTGGCGTGTTGTGAAGCATGTGAAATCAAATGCGATTGTGTTAGCGAAAGATGGGATGACAATTGGTGTTGGCGCTGGTCAAATGAATCGTGTGGGAGCAGCGAAAATTGCCATTGAGCAAGCAGGCGGGAATGCCAACGGTGCAGTATTAGCCTCTGACGCCTTTTTCCCGATGAGCGACACAGTTGAAGTGGCTGCCCAAGCGGGAGTCACAGCTATTATTCAACCGGGTGGTTCGATTCGCGATGAAGATTCGATTCAAAAAGCAAATGAGTACGGCATTGCGATGGTATTTACAGGAGTACGCCATTTTAAACATTAAAGGAGGCGACGGACGATGAAAGTGCTCATTATCGGGCGCGGTGGTCGAGAACATGCGCTTGTATGGAAAGTAGCCCAAAGCTCGCTTGTTACTCGCGTATATGTCGCGCCGGGAAACGACGGAATGGCTTCGATTGCTACGCGCGTTCCGATTTCGGAAACGGATGTTGAAGCGCTAGCTCAGTGGGCGAAAAAAGAAGCGATCGATTTAACAATCGTTGGTCCGGAAGCTCCACTGTTAGCAGGTATTGTCGATCGTTTTGCAAGTGAAGGATTGCGTATTTTTGGTCCGAAACAACAAGCGGCATTCATTGAAGGAAGCAAGGCGTTTGCGAAAGAAATTATGAGAAAATATAACATTCCGACAGCGAACTATGCGACATTTACAAATTATGATGACGCTGTATGTTATGTACGAGAGCAAGGTGCACCGATTGTTATTAAAGCGGATGGACTTGCGGCTGGAAAAGGTGTCACGGTGGCCATGACAGTGGAAGAGGCGCTTGGCGCGTTACATGACATGATGGTTGCGAAAAAGTTTGATGAAGCAGGTGCACAAGTTGTCATTGAACAATATTTACAAGGTGAAGAATTTTCGTTGATGGCGTTCGTGCACGGGGAGCACGTGTATCCGATGGTTATCGCCCAAGATCATAAGCGAGCATTTGATGGCGATCAAGGTCCAAATACGGGAGGAATGGGCGCGTATTCGCCTGTTCCGCAAATTAGTGAGCAAACGGTTTATGAAGCGGTTGAAACAATTGTGAAGCCGACAGCAATGGCTTTGAAGCAAGAAGGATGTTCATTTACAGGATTTTTATATGCAGGATTAATTGCTACAGAAGAAGGACCAAAAGTGATTGAATTTAATGCGCGATTTGGCGATCCTGAAGCACAAGTCATTTTACCACGGCTACAAAACGATCTTGTTGAAGTGATTGTTTCGTTATTAGAAGATCAACCGATTACGTTACATTGGAGTGACGAAACAACGATTGGGGTTGTTTTAGCGGCGAAAGGGTACCCTGAACAATATGAAAAAGGCAGTGTTATTCGCGGGCTAGAACGTATAAAAAAAGCACAAATTTTCCACGCCGGCACAAAGTTTGTAAACGGTGAGTGGGTAACGGATGGAGGACGAGTGCTCCTCGTTGTTGCTAATGGAAAGACATTAGAAGAAGCACAACGTCTTGTGTATGAACAAATTCAGCATATTTCATGCGATCAACTGTTTTATCGTCACGATATCGGCCATAAAGCTATCGCGCACGCCGCTTGCGAACGTATACAAAACTAAGGGCAACGAGACTGCCAATGAGAAGAATGAGAACGAAGAACGTATCTGTTATATATTCTGCAATCATATGTGCTCTCTCCTTTTTACCCCCTTGTACGAATACAAGGGGGTTATTGTTACGAAGGGTTGACCGGTTCAATAGGAATCGCTTTCTCTTGTTCACGATCTTTTTCACAATGGCATTGATATCGTTCAAACAACGCCATAACAGGGCAAAAGCGAACAATACCTTCTGCAATTTTCATCGCAGCGAGCATAATGAGCCATATATACGATTCGCGCCACGGTTTACGGGAAAGATTGGCTGTTGCCCAAGCAAGCATAGTAAACCCGCATGTAATGCGAATCATCGCGTTAATAATACCGATGTTTTGTTTCATGTTATTCCTCCTTTTTGTTTGTGAATTTCGCTTTCATCCGTTAAAATGTGTATATACGATGGTACGATTTAGGAGGAAAGCGATGATGATTGAAAAACGGTATCGATGGAAAAGCGAACAAATTCGTAGGCACGTTGCGATTGTTGATGGAAAACAAGCGCCAACGAAAGTGCTGCTGAACGCCACATATTTACACCCATACATACGTCAATGGGTGAAAGGGAACATATGGATTTGCGATGATCGAATTGTATACGTCGGTCCGAATAAACCGAAGCAACTGGACTCATGCGAAGTCGTTGATTGTACGAATCATACGCTTGTTTCTGGTTACATTGAGCCTCATGCTCATCCGTTCCAGTTATATAATCCCCAGACGTTAGCGGAATATGCAGCTCAATTTGGAACAACGACACTCATTAACGATAATTTATTTCTTTTTTTACAGTTGACAAAAAAGAAAGCGTTTTCTTTTTTGGTAGCTATGGAAAAACAACCTGTCACGATGTATTGGTGGTGCCGACTTGATCCACAAACAGAAATGGACGGAGAAGAACACCTTTTTTCATATAAAAACATGAAAGGTTGGCTTGAAAATGATGCGGTTTTGCAGGTCGGAGAACTAACAGGATGGCCAAAACTGTTAGAAGGGGATGATTTCATTCTTCATTGGATGCAAGAAGCGAAAAAGCTCGGTAAAAAAGTGGAAGGTCATTTTCCGGGAGCTTCAGATCGCACGTTAACGAAAATGAAACTGTTTGGCGCGGATGCTGACCATGAAGCGATGACTGGCAGCGATGTACATAAGCGCTTGATGCAAGGGTATACCGTATCATTGCGCCATTCGTCCATCCGACCAGATTTGCCGACATTGCTTAAAGAGATGAAACAATGCGGGATTCATCATTACGATCATTGCATGTTTACGACAGATGGCTCAACGCCGGCTTTTTATGAGGACGGAATGATCGATGAGATGATTCGTATCGCCTTGCAAGAAGGAGTGCCTGAAATCGAAGCATATAGCATGGCCACATGGAACGTCGCTCGTTATTATAATATCGATCATTTGCACGGAAGCATTACACCAGGGCGTATTGCACACATTAATATTCTTGAACATGCTTCCAATCCGACACCGATCTCTGTTTTAGCAAGCGGACAATGGGTAAAACGTGATGGCGTTCCTGTTCATGCTTTCTCAACGATGGAATGGGACGTACATGGTCTTGCACCGCTTTCTTTGTCTTGGGATTTACAGATGGATGATTTGCAGTTTTCGATGCCATTAGGCATGTATATGGAAAACTCGGTCATTATTAAGCCATATTCGATTTCGATTGATACATCATCGGATGAGTTATCTGTCGATCACGACGAAAGCTTTTTAATGCTTATTGATCGTAATGGAAAATGGCGTGTAAACACCGTATTAAAAGGATTTGCTACACATGTGCAAGCACTTGTTAGCTCGTATTCGAATACGGGAGACATTATTTTGATCGGGAAAAGTAAGCGTGATCTATTGCTTGCCTTTAAACGGATGAAACAAATCGGAGGCGGTATCGTTTTATGTGAGCAAGGGGAAGTCATTCATGAAATTCCTCTTCCGCTAGGTGGATTAATGTCAGCGAAACCAATGAGAGAGCTGATGGAAGAAGAAAAAAAACTTGGAGAATTGTTACGGGAACGCGGTTATACGTTTGTTGATCCAATTTACACACTGCTTTTTTTATCGTCAACACATTTACCTTATGTTCGCATTACACCGAAAGGAATTTACGATGTGATGCATAAAACAGTACTCTTTCCAACAATAATGCGTTAAAATATAAAAGGGATGGAAGATGAAAGGTTGGGTTCATGTTGCAACGACTATTTTTTCTGTTGATGATCATGACGGTGTTTTTATTGAGCATCGGATGTCAACGTATAGAGTCAAACATAAAAGAAAAGGAATCCCCACCAACAACCGTTGAACAAAAAAATGAACCAAAAACAAAAGACATAGCTTGGATGTTTCCGTTAACAGGCATGCCAACAAATGAAAAAACGATGCAACGCGCGGTGGCAGTGATGATCAATAACTATCCTGCTGCACGGCCACAATCGGGGTTACACAAAGCAGACATCGTGTATGAAGTGCTTGCAGAAGGAGATATTACACGGCTGTTAGCGATTTACCAAAGCGAACAACCTGATACCATCGGGCCTGTTCGAAGCGCAAGAGATTATTTTGTTCACCTAAGCAACGGTTTTCATGCGTTATACGTATGTCACGGATGGAGTCCGGAAGCGCAAACGTTATTAAAGTCTGGTGCTACAGATTACGTAAATGGTTTATTTTATGATGGAACACTATTTTGGCGCGATCATACACGAAAGGCACCACACAACTCGTATATTTCCTTTGAACATATTAAAAAAGGTGCCGAAAAAAACGGCTATGTTTTTGAAGAAGAAGTCAAACCGTTACCTTTTTTTACAAACGATTTGACAAACGCTGTAAAAGCGACGAATATTGATGTGGTGTACTCTAAACGATCGTATGCTCACGTTCATTATGCGTACGACGGAACGAAATATGTTCGTTCGAGCGGTGGAGAGCCGACAGTGGATCGGGAGACGAATACACCGATTGCGGTAGAAAATGTGTTCGTCATTGAAGCGATGCATCAAATTATTGACGACTATGGTCGAAGAGACATTGACTTTACATCAGGTGGAAAAGGGTATTTATTTCAAGAAGGAACGGTGCAGGAAGTGGAGTGGAAAAATATTGACGGACGCCTCCTTCCTTATAAAGACGGTGTTCCGCTCGGATTTACCCGAGGAAAAACGTGGATTCAAGTCGTTCCGGACTTAAAGCAAGTACAATATGAATAGGGGGACGTATATGCAAATTAATAAATTGCGAGGCAGAGAGCTTGACCAATTATTTCGCGCGATTTTGTCATTGAAAGATTTAGAAGAATGTTATCGTTTTTTCGATGATTTATGTACCGTCAATGAAATACAAGCGCTTGCGCAACGGTTGGAAGTAGCTCGCATGTTGCGCGAAGGATATACGTATCATAAAATTGAAACAGAAACAGGGGCAAGCACAGCGACTATTTCGCGCGTAAAACGTTGCTTAAACTACGGAAATGATGCGTATGCGATGGCACTCGATCGCATTTATAATGAACAACAAGAGGAGGCTGGCTCACAATGAGTCAGCTTCTTTTTACGATTTTTTGTTATGATTTTTGTTATAATGAGATGAGGTGAAAAAACATGAATGAGATAACAACATGGCGCCATGTGTTTAAATTAGATCCGAATAAAGAGATAACAGATGAACAATTAGAACAAGTATGCGAATCAGGAACGGATGCGATCATTGTTGGCGGAACAGACGGTGTGACCCTTGAAAACGTCATCGATTTGCTTGCGCGCGTGCGCCGTTTTTCCGTTCCATGTGCATTAGAAGTATCAAATATTGAGGCGATTACACCTGGGTTTGACTATTATTTCATTCCAATGGTGCTAAATAGCCGTGATCTGACTTGGTTAATTGATTTGCATCACGAAGCGGTCAAACAGTTTGGTGACTTAATTAATTGGGAAGAACTGTTTGTTGAAGGGTATTGTATTTTAAATGACGAATGTAAAGCGGCATCATTAACGAGTGCACGAACGAATGTAACAGAAGAAGATGTTATTGCGTATGCTCGAATGGCGGAACATATGTACCATTTTCCAATTTTTTACATGGAATATAGCGGGCGATACGGAGATGTGGCGCTTGTAGAGAAAGTGAAACGGACGCTAGAACGCACACGTTTGTTTTATGGCGGTGGCATTCATACACCTGAACAAGCGAAAGAGATGGCGATGTGGGCCGACACGGTCGTTGTAGGAAATGCGATTTATACAAATTTACAAATGGCGTTACAAACAGTCGAAGCGGTAAAAGGAAAATCGGCATAAATGGAGAATAAAAAAGAGAACATATGTTTTGGTGGTGAAAAAATGAGTATGTCAGCACATATGCTGTTGGAAGGATTAAATGAAAAACAAAAAGAGGCTGTGAAAACGACGGAAGGTCCGCTTTTAATTATGGCGGGGGCAGGAAGTGGAAAGACGCGCGTGTTAACGCATCGCATCGCTTATTTAATGGCGGAGAAAGATGTTGCTCCATGGAACATTTTAGCGATTACATTTACAAACAAAGCAGCGCGTGAAATGAAAGAACGTGTAGAACGAATCGTTGGAAAGCAAGCGGAAGATATATGGATTTCTACGTTTCACTCGATGTGCGTTCGCATTTTGCGACGCGACATCGATCGGATCGGCATTCATGCTAATTTTTCCATTCTGGATCCAACCGATCAATTATCCGTGTTAAAACATATTTTAAAAGATCGCAATATTGATCCAAAAAAATATGATCCACGTGCGCTTTTAGGTACAATTAGCAGCGCGAAAAACGAATTGATGACGCCAGAAAAATATGCCGACCAAGCGGCAAGTCCATATGAGAAGCTTGTCGCGGATGTGTATAAAGAATATCAAAAGCGATTGTTGCGCAATCATGCCCTTGATTTCGATGACTTAATTATGACGACGATTCAACTATTTCAACGTGTTCCGGAAGTGTTGGAATATTATCAACGAAAGTTTCAGTACATTCATGTCGATGAATATCAAGATACGAACCGCTCGCAATATTTGCTCGTGAACATGCTTGCGAAACGATTTCAAAACTTATGTGTGGTCGGCGATTCTGATCAATCGATTTATCGTTGGCGCGGTGCCGATATTAGCAACATTTTATCGTTTGAAAAAGATTATCCGAACGCCAAAGTCATTTTGCTTGAGCAAAATTACCGCTCGACGAAACGTATTTTACAAGCAGCCAATGCAGTTATTGAGCATAACACGCAACGAAAACCGAAAAAGCTTTGGACGGAGAATAGCGAGGGACATGCACTTGTGTATTATGAGGCGATGACGGAAGTAGATGAAGCGCAATTTGTCGTTGGAAAAATTAAAGAATATGTCGATGCAGGAAAACGAGCGTATAAAGATTTTGCTGTTTTATATCGAACGAATGCGCAATCGCGCGTGCTTGAAGAAATGTTATTAAAGGCGAATATCCCATATAAAATTGTTGGCGGTTTAAAATTCTATGACCGAAAAGAAATTAAAGATATTTTAGCTTATTTACGCTTAATTGCGAATCCGAATGATGACATTAGTTTTACACGCATTATTAACGTTCCAAAACGCGGCATTGGGGCATCAACAATTGATAAAATTGCAGCATATGCTTCTAGCCGAGGAATATCGATGTTTGATGCGCTCGGTTCTATTGAAGAAATGGGAATTAGCGCTCGCATCGCTGCACCGCTCGTGCAATTTCGCGAACAAATTCATCATTGGAGCCAAATGCAACACTATTTATCCGTCACGGAGCTTGTCGAAGATGTGCTCGACCGTTCAGGTTATCGCGATATGCTTCGTGAAGAAAAAACGTTAGAGGCACACAGTCGACTTGAAAACATTGACGAGTTTTTATCAGTTACTCAACATTTTGAACAAGTAAACGAAGATAAGTCGCTCGTTGCCTTCTTAACGGACTTAGCGCTTGTTGCGGATATCGATCAGCTTGATAATGATAATGAAGGGCAAACAAACGATGCGGTTGTTTTAATGACACTTCATTCTGCAAAAGGATTAGAGTTTCCTGTCGTCTTTTTAGTCGGACTCGAAGAAGGGATCTTCCCGCATAACCGCTCATTAAACGATGAAGATGAAATGGAAGAGGAACGACGTTTAGCGTATGTTGGCATTACGCGTGCGGAAGAAGAACTTTTTTTAACGCGTGCGCATATGCGTACGTTATTCGGGCAAACGCATGTTAACGCCCCATCTCGTTTTATTGATGAAATTCCTGAAGAGCTCATTGAATATGCACATAAACGAGTGAAACAACAGGCGACATCTCAACGTCCATCTACCATGTTGCAAGGAGGATGGCGCGTAGGAGATAAGGTGAGCCATAAAGTGTGGGGCATTGGGACAATTGTGCGCGTAAAAGAAAGCGATGGTGATCAAGAGCTAGATGTCGCTTTTTCAAGCCCAATTGGCATTAAACGACTATTGGCGAAATTTGCTCCGATTACGAAAGTGTAGAGAGGATGAAGAACGTGGCACAACACGACGTTGAAAAGCAAATTGCCGAATTGCGCCAACAAATTGAGAAATATAACTATGAATATTACGTATTAGACAAACCTTCTATTTCTGATGCCGAGTACGATGAATTAATGAGAAAATTGATGGAGTTAGAGGAACAATATCCAAAATATAAAACACCGGATTCTCCGTCGCAACGCGTTGGCGGAGCGCCGTTAGAAGCGTTTGCAAAGGTGCTTCACCGCGTGCCGATGCTTAGTTTAAGCAACGCTTTTCATGAAGGGGATTTACGAGATTTTGACCGCCGTGTGCGCCAAGAAGTTGGTGACGTCCGTTACGTATGTGAATTGAAAATTGACGGTTTAGCCGTATCGCTCCGTTATGAAAATGGCTATTTCGTACAAGGAGCGACACGCGGAGATGGAACGACTGGAGAGGATATTACAGAAAATTTAAAAACGATTCGCTCATTGCCGCTTCGATTGCGTAAACAAGTGTCGATTGAAGTGCGTGGAGAAGCGTATATGCCGCGAAAATCGTTTGAAAAGCTAAATGAAAAGCGCAAAATGAACGGAGAAGAATTGTTTGCTAATCCGCGCAACGCGGCAGCTGGCTCGCTTCGTCAACTTGATCCAAAAGTCGTCGCGTCCCGTCAGTTAGATATATTTGTATATCATGTCGTCAATGCAGAAGAGCTCGGATTCGTTTCTCATAGTGAGTCGCTTAATTATTTAGACGAGCTCGGATTTAAAACAAATCCGGCTCGGCAAGTATGCGAAACGATAGATGATGTACTTTCTTACATTGAACAGTGGCATGAGCGACGCGCGTCATTGCCGTATGATATTGATGGAATCGTCATTAAAGTAGATGCGTTTGCGCAACAAAAGCAACTAGGAGCGACAGCGAAAAGTCCACGCTGGGCCATTGCTTATAAATTTCCGGCTGAAGAAGTTGTGACACAACTTGTTGATATTGAGCTAAGTGTCGGTCGAACAGGTGTGGTCACTCCAACAGCTATTTTACAGCCTGTGCGTGTGGCAGGTACGATTGTACAGCGTGCATCGCTCCATAATGAAGACTACATTCGTGAAAAAGATATTCGTCTTGGCGATTACGTCGTCATTAAAAAAGCGGGCGATATTATTCCAGAGGTTGTGCGTTCATTGCCAGAGCGGCGAACAGGACAAGAGAAGCCGTTCGATATGCCGACGCATTGCCCAGCATGCGCGAGCGAACTCGTTCGTCTCGATGATGAAGTCGCGCTTCGTTGCGTCAATCCGCAATGTTCGGCACAAATTCGAGAGGGACTTACTCATTTCGTTTCACGCCAAGCGATGAATATTGACGGATTAGGCGAAAAAGTGATCGCTCAACTATTTGAACACGGTCTCGTTCGTAGTGTGGCAGATTTGTATACGTTAACGAAAGACAAACTTGTCGCGTTAGAACGAATGGGAGAAAAATCAGCAACAAACTTACTGCAAGCGATTGAAACATCGAAACAAAATTCACTGGAGCGCTTATTGTTCGGGCTCGGTATTCGCCACGTTGGCGCAAAAGCGGCAAAAACGTTAGCGGAACATTTTGAAACGATGGAACGTCTTCAACAAGCGACGAAAGAAGAACTAACAGCCATTCATGAAATTGGTGAGAAAATGGCGGAATCGATTGTGACGTATTTTTCAAAAGAAGAAGTAAAGCAGTTGCTTGAACGCTTGCGGGCGTATGGTGTCAATATGACATATAAAGGTGTGAAACGGACAGCGGACATAAGCTCAACGTTTGCTGGGAAGACGTTTGTTTTAACAGGCACGTTACAATCGATGTCGCGGAGCGAAGCAAAAGAAAAAATTGAAGCACTAGGTGGAAAAGTGACAGGAAGTGTCAGTAAAAAAACAGACGTTGTCGTTGTAGGTGAAGATGCTGGATCAAAATTAGAAAAAGCGAAACAGCTTGGCATTACAATTTGGGATGAAGCGCGTTTTCTTCAAGAAATACAACAATAAAAGCAGGTGTGAACGATGAAAAGGCTGATGATATTGCTCACTTGTACGCTTCTTACTTTGTCAGCATGCGCGCCAAAATTTAATCAAGAAGAGCAAGTTGTGCAAGAAACAGATAATAAAAAACAAAAGGCGATTATTCCAAAGTACAACATTTCTAACTCGTATTATCGCACAATTTTACCGTTTCAACCCGGAGAGGCGCGGGGACTTGTCGTTGAAAATGTGAATACACGATTAGATATGGATGAATTTGAACTCGGTTTAATGCGCATTGCGCAAGACAAGTTTTCTCCGTCACAATATTTATTTCAACAAGGACAATATTTAGATCGAAAAACGATTGAGTCGTGGCTTAAGCGAAAACAAGGAAATGGCGAAGGGTTGAATCCTGCGCTCGGAAATGAAGGGACAAATGAAGAAAAAAATAAAAAACATCCACTCTACATTTCACATATTTTAGAGCACAACTACTTAATAAAAACAGGGAACGATAAAGTGCAATTAGGTGGAGTCGTCATCGGGCTTGCGATGAATTCCGTCCATTACTATGAAACAGAAGAAGGGTATCCGCGCGAAGTAAAAATTTCAAAAAGCGATATGGAGAAGGAAGGGAAAAAAGCAGCAGAAGAAATCGTTTCTCGTTTACGTCAAATCGATGGATTAAGAGAAGTACCGATTGTTGTTGGCTTATTTGAACAACAACCGAAGTCGTCCATTGTTCCAGGGCACTTTTTTGCGGTTGGTTATGTTGATAAAGGAAGTAACGCCATTCAAGATTGGGAAAAAATAAATGAAGAATATTACGTGTTTCCATCGGATGAAGCGGAAAAAAACCATCGCGATGATTTAGTCAAGTTTTTAAATTTGAAATCCGATATTGAAGAATTTTTTCCGAATTACACAGGGGTGATCGGTAGGGCATTTTACCGTGATGACCAACTACAACAATTGACAATCGACATTGTTATGCAGTTTTACGGAAAAACAGAAGTTATTGGATTTACGCAATACGTCACAGGTCTTCTCATGGAAAAAATGCCTGATTATATGCCGATTTCCGTTTACATTTCTTCGGTGCGCGGACCGGAAAGTATCATTATAAAAAGCCCAGACAAAAATGAACCGTTTGTTCACATCTACCAACCATAAAAAATTTGAATATGTATGCTCCATCCGTTAGAATGAAATTGTGTGTATGAAAACGCTTTTGTAATTTCAACAAAGGGGGCTTACATATGGTACAACCTTACAAACATGAACCATTTACAGACTTTACAATCGAAGCAAACAAAAAAGCGTTTGAAGAAGGATTGAAGACGGTACAAGCTTATCTCGGTCAAGATTATCCGCTTGTCATTGGCGGAGAACGAATCATGACGGAAGATAAGATTGTTTCCATTAATCCAGCGAATAAAACAGAAGTTGTCGGTCGCGTAGCGAAAGCGAATAAAGATTTAGCAGAAAAAGCGATGCAAACAGCCGATGCGGCATTTACATGGTGGAGCAAAACGAAGCCAGAAATGCGCGCAGATATTTTGTTCCGTGCGGCAGCGATTGTGCGCCGTCGCAAACATGAGTTTTCCGCATTGCTTGTGAAAGAAGCAGGAAAACCGTGGAAAGAAGCAGATGCAGATACTGCTGAAGCGATTGACTTTATGGAATATTATGCTCGCCAAATGTTGAAATTAAAAGACGGCATTCCTGTCGAAAGTCGTCCGGGAGAAACAAACCGTTTCTTTTACATTCCGCTTGGCGTTGGCGTTGTCATTTCGCCGTGGAACTTCCCATTTGCAATTATGGCGGGAACGACAGTTGCAGCGCTTGTGACAGGAAATACGGTGCTTTTAAAGCCAGCAAGTGCCACACCAGTCGTTGCTTATAAGTTCGTAGAAGTGTTAGAAGAAGCAGGCCTTCCAGCAGGCGTATTAAACTACATTCCGGGAAGCGGTGCGGAAGTAGGCGATTATTTAGTCGACCATCCGCGCACACGTTTTATTAGCTTCACAGGTTCGCGCGATGTTGGCATTCGCATTTATGAGCGCGCCGCTAAAGTGCATCCAGGACAAATTTGGCTCAAGCGCGTCATTGCTGAAATGGGTGGAAAAGACACGATTGTTGTTGATAAAGAAGCAGACCTTGAATTAGCTGCACAATCAATTGTGGCATCGGCATTCGGTTTCTCAGGCCAAAAATGTTCAGCATGCTCGCGCGTTGTTGTGCTTGAAGACGTATACGATCAAGTATTAAACCGCGTTGTCGAGTTAACAAAGCAACTAAAAGTCGGCAACCCAGAAGAACAAAGCACGTTTATGGGACCGGTTATCGATCAATCGGCATATAACAAAATTATGGAATATATCGAAATTGGTAAACAAGAAGGCAAGCTTATGACAGGCGGCGAAGGAGACGACTCGAAAGGCTTCTTCATTCAGCCAACGGTGTTTGCAGATGTCGATCCGAAAGCGCGCATTATGCAAGAAGAAATTTTCGGACCAGTCGTTGCGTTTACGAAAGCAAAAGACTTCGATCAGGCGCTTGACATTGCAAACAACACAGAATACGGCTTAACAGGTGCGGTCATTTCAAACAACCGCTTCCATTTAGAAAAAGCGCGTGAGGAGTTCCATGTTGGCAACCTTTACTTCAACCGCGGTTGCACAGGAGCGATCGTCGGCTACCATCCGTTTGGTGGATTCA
Source organism: Anoxybacillus sp. MB8 (assembly GCF_011006755.1). Classification (NCBI taxonomy): domain Bacteria; kingdom Bacillati; phylum Bacillota; class Bacilli; order Caryophanales; family Anoxybacillaceae; genus Anoxybacillus; species Anoxybacillus sp. MB8. Next base: position 29,494 of record NZ_RXXX01000019.1, on the reverse strand, counting down.
ACATGTCTGGTACAGACTCGAAAGCAGGTGGCCCAGACTACTTACTTCTCCATATGCAAGCAAAAACAGTATCAGAAATGTTTTAACAGAAAAACCCTCGCCGTTTACTCGGCGAGGGTTTTTTATGAAAACAACCGATTTCTCATTTTGAAAAGTTCTCGCTCAGTCATCGTTGTTTTGTGGACGGTGAAATCGACGTCAAGTTGGAGGTTGTTAAGACGCTCGTTGAATTGTTCGTAGTGGGAGTCAATTTTTTCGTTTAGTGCGTGGATTTCTTGCTTCATTGCTGTCATTTCACCGCGCATATGATGCACGTCCATCGTTAAAGCTTCAAGCTTTGCGTCAGTTTCCTCTTGACGATGGAGAAGAGCATTCATAAGATCGTAAAGCTCTTTTTGTCCATTTTTTAATGCTTGTTGCTCTTCGCGAATAAACTGCTGCTCTTTACGGAATGCATTCATCTCTTCCCGCAAAGAGTTTATTTCTTCACGGAACGTTTTTTGCTCTTCTCGAATAGCCATTTGCTCTTCTCGAATAGCCATTTGTTCTTCTCGAATAGCCATTTGTTCTTCTCGAATAGCCATTTGTTCTTCTCGAATAGCTCGTTGCTCTTCTCGAATGTCTTGTAATTCTTTTTGAATGTCTGTGACGATGGCTAAAATTTTCTCCAACACTTGTGCACTCATGTTCTCACCTCCTTTTATATACAACCATATTATAACATCATTCGACAAAAAGAGGGATAAAAAATCCCTCTATACCTCCACATCAATAAATTGAAATGATGAGACGTCAAATAAGCCTTGGTCGGTTAATTTGAGTTCTGGAATGACCGGCAAAGCTAAAAAGGCGAGTGTAATGAATGGGTTAAAGTCGGTTGCTGCCCCAATCGCTGTCAAGGCGTTGTGAATTGTTCGTAACCGTTCTAACACCTGCTCGTAACTTTTCGCTGTCATCAGCCCACCGATTTCAAGCGGCAAGTCTGCTAAAACGTGTCCGTTTACGACGACGACAAGCCCGCCGTTTATATTTTGTATATGTTCAATTGCAGTAATGATGTCGTCATCATTTGTTCCGGTAGCGATGATGTGATGTGAATCATGCGCAATGGATGAGGCGATTGCCCCTTTTTTTAATTGGAATCCGTTGACGATGCCAACACCGGCTCCAAGACCACGGTGGCGTTCGACAACAACAAGTTTTAGTAAATCTTGCTCGAGCGACGGCTGAAAGGCGCCGTTTTCAACATGCACTTCTGTGATGAGATGTTTTGTATGCAAATGATTTGGAATAATTTGAATGACATTTGCACGATTTCCACGCGTAAATGGAATTTGTATATCTTCTTTTGTTACTTTTTTTGCATGGACGGACTGTATAATTATTTTGTCGACCGAATTTGCTTTTGTCACGGAAAAGGTAGCGCGTCCGTTTTCAGCAACGAGCGTCCCTTTTTTAAAGACATGCGTAATCGAAAACGACTGTAAATCATCCACAAGCAAAAAGTCGGCATCATACCCAGGAGCGATCGCTCCTTTCGTATATAGGCGATAACATTCTGCGGCGTTTAATGTCGCCATTTGAATCGCTGTTATCGGCTCTATACCAGCTTGAATCGCTAGGCGAATATGATGATCGATACTCCCTTCGGTGACAAGTTCGTCAATATGTTTATCGTCTGTACAAAATAAAAAGCGGCGCGCGTTATACGTATTGACTGCCGGGAGTAGTTTGTGTAAATCTTTTGCAACGGATCCTTCCCGAATTAAAACGTACATGCCACGTCGCACGCGAGCGAGCGCTTCGTCTACTGTGACACACTCGTGATCGGTATGAACATTGGCGCTTCGGTACACGTTCACAGCTGTTTCATTAAGACCAGCTAAATGACCGTCGATGAGTTTATTTGCTTCTGTGGCAGCGGTTAGTTTAGCGAGCATATGTTGTTTTCCTTGCAAAAGCGACGGATAGTCCATCACTTCCGCAAGCCCGAGCACGCGCGGATGAGAAAAAAACGGTGTTAACTGTTCGGCATGAAGCGTTGCACCAGCGTGTTCAAAATCGGTTGCAGGTACGCACGACGGCAACATCACATATACATCAAGGGGAATGTTGTTCGAATCGTTTAGCATAAATTCAATGCCTTTTGTCCCCGCGACGTTCGCAATTTCGTGCGGATCGGTAATGACAGTTGTGACGCCGTGTGGAACGACGACGCGAGCAAATTCGCTCGGTGTAACCATGGATGATTCAATGTGAACGTGTCCGTCAATTAGCCCAGGGCAGACGTATTTCCCTTTGGCGTCAATGACGGTGTGCCCATCATATGCACCGATACCGACAATTTTTCCATCGGCAATCGCCATATCCGCTTGCACGATTTCGTGTGTAAAGACGTTAATAATTTTTCCGTTTTTGACGACAACATCGGCTAATTGTTTTTTTGAAGCTACAGCAAGTTGTTTCATTGATGTTCCTCCTCTCCAACTCGATACGAGGAGCGACCCTCGTAGTCAAACGATTTCCGGTCGTTTGGTAGAAACTTTCGGACCATATTTCCGAAATTATACGAGTTGTTTTTTTGAAAATTTTTTTCATTCTACACTGACACTTTTTTTTTCGTCAATGCTTGATTTATGTCGAATAAACGATAAAAAATGATATTGTTTCGTAAAAATGTTTTGTTATATAATTCTAATAAGTTTGAAAAGTAAAATACTTTTATTTAAGAAAGGAGATGAATGTTTTGGAGAATATTGTCGGTTTTCTAAATGAATTATTATGGAGTCCGGTCATGATTTATTTTTGTCTTGGTGTTGGTCTTTTATTTTCGATTATTACCCGCTTTTTACAAGTGCGCCATTTTAAAGACATGATTAAACTCATGTTTCAAGGGAAAAGCTCCGATGCAGGTGTTTCTTCGTTCCAAGCATTATCGATCGCTCTTTCCGGTCGGGTAGGAACAGGAAATATCGCTGGAACAGCGACAGCGATCGCTTTTGGTGGACCAGGTGCTGTATTTTGGATGTGGATGATTGCATTTATTGGTGCGTCAAGTGCATTTATTGAGTCAACGTTAGCACAAATTTATAAAGTAAAGCAAGATGGACAATATCGGGGTGGCCCTGCGTATTACATCGAAAAGGGGATCGGTTGGAAATGGTATGCAGTGCTATTTGCGATTTCGTCAATTATTGCAGTTGGATTGTTAATGCCGGGCATTCAATCGAACTCTATCGCGACGGGATTGAATAACGCTTTCGGCTTAAGTCCGACATGGACAGGTGTTTTGCTTGTTGCGTTGCTTGGTGCCATTATTTTTGGTGGGGTGAAGCGAATTGCAACCGTAGCGCAATATGTCGTTCCTTTTATGGCGCTTGCGTACATTTTACTTGCGCTCATCATTATGGCAGCAAATATTACACAGCTGCCAGCGGTATTTGCACTAATTGTAAAGAGTGCATTAGGGTTTGACTCCGCATTCGGCGGTATTTTAGGCATGGCGATTTCATGGGGAGTAAAACGGGGCATTTATTCAAATGAAGCTGGACAAGGAACTGGGGCACATGCAGCGGCCGCTGCTGAAGTATCCCATCCAGCGAAACAAGGGCTCGTTCAAGCGTTTTCTGTATATATCGATACACTGCTCGTTTGTTCAGCTACAGCGTTTATGATTTTATTTACGGGAATGTATAACACAGCGAATCCAAGCGGTGGATTTATTGTTGAAAACTTAAAAGGGGTAAACCCTGGCCCAGGTTATACACAAGCTGCGATTGAAACGATCTTCCCTGGCTTTGGAGCCGCTTTTGTTGCGATTGCGTTATTTTTCTTCGCATTTACAACGATCATGGCGTATTATTACATTGCCGAGACGAATGTCGCTTATTTAATGCGTGGGAAAAATGGAACGTGGTTAATGACGGGATTAAAAATAATGCTTTTAATCGCAACATTTTACGGGGCGGTAAAAACAGCAGACTTAGCATGGGCGCTCGGTGATGTCGGTCTTGGTATCATGGTTTGGCTAAACTTAATCGCCATTTTAATTTTGGCAAAACCGGCGTTACAAGCATTAAAAGATTATGAAGAACAAAAAGAACAAGGACTTGATCCTGTGTTTGATCCAACAAAACTAGGCATTAAAAACGCGGACTATTGGGTCAATGATTTTAAACGAGATGAAGAACGCGTGTCATAACGAGAGATGTCCAATCGGGCATCTCATTTTTTTGTTTATTTATGAGTAAACAAAATTTATGAGTAAACAAAATGAATGGCAAATGTTGCTTCACTGCGCGAAAGTTTGGTATCATCATAGTATTGTGAAAGGTCGATAATATCGGAGGTGAAACATATGTCACGAATTTCAATTGAGCAAGTCAAGCATGTGGCGCATTTGGCGCGCTTAGCGATTACAGAAGAGGAAGCAGCGATGTTTGCGAAGCAATTAGATGCGATTATTACGTTTGCCGAGCAGTTAAACGAGTTAGATACAGAAAACGTTCCGCCAACATCACACGTGCTGAATATGAAAAATGTGATGCGTGAAGATGTACCGACAGCTGGACTTCCGTTAGAAGACGTATTGAAAAATGCACCAGACCATCAAGACGGACAATTCCGAGTGCCAGCCATTTTAGAGTAAGGAGGGAAGAATATGTCATTGTTCGATTATCGTGTATCTGAATTGCACAATTTATTACATAAAAAAGAGATTTCCGTTTCGGATTTAGTAGATGAATCGTTTAAACGTATTCATGAAGTAGAAGAAAAAGTACAAGCGTTTTTAACGTTGAACGAAGAACAAGCGCGTGCGAAAGCAAAAGAGTTAGATGAGAAACTTGCAACAGAAAAGGAATTTGGCTTACTTTTCGGGATGCCAATCGGCATTAAAGATAACATTGTGACAAAAGGGCTGCGCACAACGTGTGCGAGCAAAATTTTATACAACTTCGATCCGATTTATGATGCTACAGTCGTTGAACGTTTACATCAAGCTGATGCAGTAACGATCGGTAAGTTAAATATGGACGAGTTTGCGATGGGATCGTCGACAGAAAACTCTGGGTTTCAACTTACGCGCAATCCGTGGGATTTAGAGCGCGTGCCAGGTGGTTCAAGCGGCGGCTCAGCAGCAGCAGTAGCGGCAGGAGAAGTGCCATTTGCGCTTGGATCAGACACAGGCGGTTCGATTCGTCAACCAGCAGCGTTTTGCGGTGTAGTTGGTTTGAAACCGACGTACGGTCGCGTATCGCGCTATGGACTTGTTGCGTTTGCGTCTTCGCTTGACCAAATCGGTCCAATTACACGCACAGTGGAAGATAACGCATATTTACTACAAGTCATTTCTGGTTTAGATCCGATGGATTCGACATCAGCAAATGTCGATGTACCAGATTACGTTTCTGCCTTAACAGGTGACATTCAAGGTTTAAAAATTGCGGTGCCGAAAGAATATTTAGGCGAAGGTGTATCAGAAGAAGTTCGCCAATCTGTTCTTCAAGCGCTAAAAGTGTTAGAAAGCCTCGGCGCAACGTGGGAAGAAGTATCACTCCCTCATTCAAAATATGCGCTAGCAACATACTACTTATTAGCGTCTTCCGAAGCATCGGCAAACCTTGCTCGTTTTGACGGTGTGCGTTACGGCTATCGGACAGATAATGCGAAAAATTTAATGGAGATGTACAAGCAAACGCGCAGCGAAGGATTCGGTAATGAAGTGAAACGCCGCATTATGCTTGGAACGTTTGCATTAAGTTCAGGCTACTATGATGCGTACTACAAAAAAGCGCAAAAAGTACGGACGCTCATTAAACAAGACTTTGAAAACGTCTTTGAGAAATACGACGTCATTATCGGACCAACAACGCCAACGCCAGCGTTTAAAATTGGTGAAAAAACGAGCGACCCGTTAACGATGTACGCAAACGACATTTTAACGATCCCAGTGAACCTTGCTGGTGTTCCAGGTATTTCGATTCCGTGCGGATTTGTCAATGGTTTACCTGTAGGACTTCAAATTATCGGCAAACATTTTGACGAAAGCACAATTTACCGCGTCGCTCATGCGTTCGAGCAAGCAACAGATTATCATAAACAGAAACCAACGTTGTAAGGGGGGAATAAGTGATGAACTTTGAAATCGTCATCGGACTTGAAGTGCACGTCGAGCTGAAAACGAAATCGAAAATTTTCTCAAGCAGTCCAAACGCATTCGGAGCGCCCCCAAACACACAAACGAGCGTCATTGATTTAGGGTACCCGGGGGTTCTTCCAGTGTTAAATAAACAAGCGGTCGAATATGCGATGAAAGCGGCGATGGCATTAAATTGCGAAATCGCAACAGAAACGAAATTTGACCGGAAAAACTATTTTTATCCGGACAACCCGAAAGCGTACCAAATTTCACAGTACGACCAACCGATTGGACAAAATGGTTGGATTGAAATTGAAGTGAACGGTAAAAAGAAAAAAATCGGCATTACGCGCATTCATTTAGAAGAAGATGCAGGAAAGCTGACGCATACAGGCGACGGCTATTCGTTAGTCGATTTCAACCGTCAAGGGACGCCGCTTATTGAGATCGTATCGGAGCCAGATATTCGCTCGCCAGAAGAAGCGTATGCGTATTTAGAAAAATTAAAGTCGATCATTCAATATACAGGTGTATCGGATTGTAAAATGGAAGAAGGTTCGCTCCGTTGTGATGCGAACATTTCCCTTCGTCCAATTGGTTCAGACAAATTTGGAACGAAAACGGAATTGAAAAACTTAAACTCATTTAACTTCGTTCGCCAAGGATTAGAATACGAAGCGAAGCGCCAAGAGAAAATTTTATTGTCTGGCGGCGTCATCCAGCAAGAAACGCGCCGTTTCGACGAAGCAACGAAAACAACGATTTTAATGCGCACAAAAGAAGGTTCAGAAGACTATCGCTACTTCCCAGAACCAGATTTAGTGATGCTTTATATTGACGATGAGTGGAAAGAACGCGTACGTGCGTCCATTCCAGAACTTCCAGATGCGCGGCAAAAACGATATGTCGAAGAGCTTGGTTTGCCAGAGTATGATGCGAAAGTATTAACGCTGACAAAAGAAATGGCAGACTTTTTTGAGGCAACGGTCGCGAATGGGGCGGATCCGAAGCTTGCTTCGAACTGGCTGATGGTTGAAGTATCTGCTTATTTAAACGCAGAACAAAAAGAATTACATGACATTGCTTTAACGCCAGAAAGCTTAGCAAGCATGATTAAGCTCATTCAAAACGGCACAATTTCGTCGAAAATTGCGAAGAAAATTTTTAAAGAACTTGTGGAAAAAGGCGGCGATCCAGAGCAAATCGTCAAAGAGCAAGGGCTTGTGCAAATTTCTGACGAAGCAACGTTGCGCAAAATTGTGTTAGAAGTGCTCGATGCGAATCCACAATCGATCGAAGACTTTAAAAACGGAAAAGACCGTGCGATCGGCTTCTTAGTCGGTCAAATTATGAAAGCAACAAAAGGACAAGCCAACCCACCGCTTGTCAATAAGCTATTGCTTGAAGAAATTAATAAACGATAAAAACAAAGCGGCATTGCCATCGGACAATGCCGCTTTGTTTTTATAGGTGTACAAGCTTTTGTAAAGTGCTTTCGACTTTAAATACACGATTGTTTAATACTTGAATGCTCGCTTCGTGGTCGGTGAGGGCAGGGAGTACTTTTTCTTCGAGTATGTTGGTTAAGCGGGTGATGTTTCCTTGCATGTTGTGGACATCGAGTACGAGTGCATCGTATTTTGCGGCGAGCACCTCTTGACCGTGACGAACCGCTTCACAAATCGCTTTCGTTTCGAGTGTTCGTTCGTCGAGTAGTTGCACTTTTCCATCAAGCGCCTGAACTTTTCCGTCAAGTGCTTGAACTTTCCCATCGAGCGTTTGAACTTTCTCGTCAAGTGCTTGAACTTGTTGGCGTAAGGAAGACACTTCTTTTTCTAGCACATCCACTCGTTTTTCCAGCGATTCGACTTTTTCTCGTGTTGCTTTTACTTCATGGAGAATTTCGTATAGCAGCTGTTCTACCATTCCTTTCACCTCCTTTTCGTTTCCATTTTACACGAATCGACAGCGGATGACTAGCGGACGTTTTTCTTTTTTAGGCCAGCTGTTGGAGGAGCACATTTTCCCATCGACGTTTTAGTAGAGAAGAAATAGCGAATCGATTACAATGATAGTAGATGAATGACCGAAGGGGAGCATAAGATGGATACGTCATGGCTAAAGCCGATTACAGAGGCGAAATATTTAGTAGTTGACAACGCTTATCGGTATCGCGCAATTTTGCGCTATTTTTATACGCAGCATGAACGAATGCGGCAATATTTGTTTCCAGAAGAAGTATACGCTTTTTTAAAACAATTCGATGAATTTCGTGATTATACGGAAGAAGAGTTGCAACAAGATTTAGAGCAGCTCGTCAAATGGAAAAACTTAATCGCTCGACAAGAAACGGGTCATATTCGGACGATTGAGGAATTTAAAAAGAAACGATTTCGTTATCAATGCAGCCCGTATACGGTCGAAATCGAACGAATGATTCGCACGCTTGAGCAGCTAGGGGAGACGTTTGGCGGATCGCTCGAAAAAACGCGGTTTGACCGCCTGTACGCATCACTTGTCCGAATGGAGGCGATTATTCACGCTGGATTTGTCGAAAAGCGAGAAGAAATGAATCAAGTGTGGGAAGAAACGTTCGATTATTTTAAAAAAATCATCCAAAACTCCGCCGACTACATCGCTTATTTGAACGGAGAAAATATGGAAGAACGGATGATGTCTGATTCGTTTCTTGTGTATAAAGAACAGTTTACTGCCTATTTGCGCGATTTTATCGTCGCCTTGCAAAAAACATCGATGCAAATTGAAAAGCTGCTTGAAGATTTGCCAGAGGACGGTGTACATCGTTTTATTGCGGAAGTGGTTGCGTATCAACTTGCTATTCCGCGCTTTGAAGGCGCAGTTTTTTCGCGTGAACAGCTAACGGAAGAGAAGCTAGACACGTGGCGCAGCTTAAACGAATGGTTTTTAGGACGAAACGGACACGAAAGTGAGCTTTCGTTTTTACAAAAACAAACGAACGAAGCGATTCGGCGAATGACGCGCGTCGTCCAGCGGTTAGGCGAGCGTCACCATCATTTTCGCAGCCGGAAAAAAGATTATTTGCATTTAGCAAAATGGTTTTCGTCGTTACAAACAGTAGAAGAAGCACATAAACTGTCCGCGGTGGTGTTCGGTTGCTTCCATACAAAGCACATCGTTGCCGAAAACGATGCAACGGAAAACATGTACCGCGACATTTGGGAGGAACAACCGACCGAATGGCTCGTCAAACCGCGCGTTCGCCACTATCGGGAAAAGAAAAAACCAGAAGCCATGATTGATCGGCGAAAAGAAAAAGAGGAAACGATGACCGCTTACTTAGCAGCGAAGCAACAAGAAGAAGAGGAACTGGCGCAGCTTATCACTGACGGGAAAATTGTCCTTCGGGAACTCCCGGTTGTTGCTTCACATATTCGTAAAACGTTGCTTGGATGGATTGCGAAAGCGATGGGGCGAGAAGACCGGATAGTACAAACGGAAAACGGATGGAAAGTAAAAGTGGTCCAACGCGAAGGAACGATTATACTGAACGCAGAAGATGGTGCGTTAATGATGCCAAATTACGAAATCCATTTGCTAGATTAGGGGAGAGAGAATGGAAAAAGAATTCGATGAGAAAGCGAAAGAGGCGTTAACGGCGTTGTTTGAGCATTTTTGGATTGTTCGGGAAAAAGAGCCGGAACTTTTTCAAAAAATACGCGAACGCGAAAAAGTGTTAAAACGGTATGTACAAGAGAAATTCGGCTATCGGCTCATCGTCCACCGCTATTTTGCTAAGCTCGAAAAAATACCAGCCGAGCCCGAAGCGTGGATGGGCATTGAGTCGTTTCAAGAACCGCTCGACTACGCGTTATTTTGTTGCTTGTTAGCATATTTAGAAGGAAAAGCAGTCGAAGAAAAATTTTTATTGTCTGATGTATGCGAAGAAATAAAAGCGATGTATCCAGGCGAAACGGCGCTCGATTGGACGAACTACCAACATCGTCGCGCGTTAATTCGCGTCTTAAAAACAGCCGAGCAAATCGGGATTATACATCACGTCGACGGGGAAGTTGAGGCGTTTGCCAATCAAGAAGACGAAGAAGCGTTGTATGAAGTTCCTGTACTGTCCCGCTATTTTATGCGGTCCTATCCGAAAGACTTCATTCAATATGAAACGATCGAGCAACTGTTGGAGGAAGAGTGGAAAGTGTCACCCGACGACTACCGCCGCCACTTTATTTATCGGCAGCTCTTTTTATCTCCTGTTGTATATCGTCGGCAAAAAGACGACCCAAACTTTTATTATTTGCGCAACTTCCGCCATCGACTGCGCGATGACATCGAGGCGCATACCGATTTTCGCTACGAACTATATAAAAATGCAGCCTTGCTGACGATTCCAGAACGGCAACATGTGTATACGTTATTTCCAGATCAAAAGGGAACGTCGGATATTATCCTTCATTTTGCCTCTGTCGTTCGCGCTCATTTGGACAACTATCCACCGGATGAATACGGGCAAATCCACGTGACGATGTCCGATTTTCGGCAGCTGCTTCACCGGTGCAGCGAGCAGTATGGCGAAGGCTGGAGCAAAACGTATCGGGAAATGACGACGGCACAGCTCGCCTCTGAACTGCTCTCTGCTTTAAAAGACTGGAAGATGGCAGAATATGAACAGGAAACGGGCATGGTCGTGCTTTATCCGCTGCTTGGACGGCTTGTCGGTCAATATCCAGACGACTTTACAACGAAAGGAAGAGACGATGATGACAAATAAATGGGTGCTTCATCGCGCGGGATTAATTAATTTTTGGTATTACGACGAACAATATTTCGAGTTTGCCGACGGCAAGTTGTTGTTGCGCGGGACGAACGGCTCTGGGAAGTCAGTAACGATGCAAAGCTTGCTTCCTGTCTTATTGGACGGAAAAAAAACGCCCGACCGGCTCGACCCGTTCGGTTCTCGGGCACGAAAAATGGAAGATTACTTGCTTGGCGAAAAGGAAATTGTCGATCGCGATGAGCGGACAGGCTATTTATTTTTAGAATATAAGCGAATGCAGACGGAACAATACGTAACGACAGGGATTGGCTTACGGGCAAAGCGGCAAAAAAATATGGACTTTTGGGGGTTCGTCATTTTTGATAACCGCCGCATCGGTCGCGATTTATTTTTATATAAAACGGAAAAATCAGCGGATGGAACGGAAAAAATCCCGCTCACCAAACGCGAACTGGCGAATGTACTTGGCAACGGCGGAACGGTCGTGGATTCACAAAAAGAATATATGGAGCTCGTCAATAAGCACGTCTTCCGATTTGAATCGATGGAGGCGTTTCAAGAATTAATTGAGCTATTGATTCAATTGCGTAGCCCGAAGCTATCGAAGGATTTCAAGCCAACGGTCATTTACGAGATTTTAGAAAGCTCGCTCCCCGCGTTGACAGACGACGAGTTGCGCTATTTATCGGAAACGATTGAAAATATGGACCAAACGAAACAGCAGCTAGAGCAGCTAGAGCGCGATGAGCAATCATTAAAACGGCTTTGTGCGCAATATCGAGCGTATAACGAGTATATGATTGCGGAAAAAGCAAGCGAATGGATAAAGGCTGACAAACAAGTGAAGCGGCTAGCAGAAGAAGAAAAGCAATGGCTTGCGGAGGAACAGGAAAAGCAAGCGCACCTTGTCGATTTGAGCGAATACATTCAAACGCTTGCAAACGAACAGGACGTATTGCATCAACGAGAATTAGAATTAGCGAGCCACGAAGTGTTTCAAGCGGCGAAAGAATATGAGCGAGTCCAACAAGAAATACGCGACATTCATGACAAGCAACAAAAACTATTGCGGCAAATCGATGAAAAAGAGCAGCTCGAACGCCGCTATAAGCGCCAGTTAGAAGAAGACGAAGACCGGCGGTATCAGATAGAAAAGCAACTCACGCAGCAAGTAGAAGACTTACGGCATGATGCGATGGAAAGTTCCTTCTCTTCCCATGCTCTTAACGAAGCGGACTTTGCTCGACAGCGCCAAACGAAATTTGATTTTACCGTCTGGAAGCGAGAAGGACAAGAATACGTTGAAAAACTAGAACAAACGATTGCGCTTTGGCGCCGCCATGATGAAATGAAGGCGCGCTATGAAGAAACGAGTAAAGAGGCAGGGGAGCTGCAGCGGGAAGTAGACGAATTGCGCCATGAAGAAGCGAAATGGCTCGAACTGTTAGAAAACGAAAAAGCGCGTTTCCAACAAGAAGTATTTCGCTGGCTCGAACAATGCCAAGACGTTTCCGTACCTTTACCCTCTGTCCAACTATTTTTACAGCGTCTTCACGAACTATACGAAACGTATCACGTCGATGAGATGAAGCAACCGTTTACGGAAGCGTATTACGAAGCACTCAATCGAAAAAACGAAGAAAAAATGAAGCAAAAGCATACGTGCACGTTATTAGAAGAAAAAATTGCCGCAAAAGAAGCCGAATGGAACCAATGGAAAACGCAAAAAGACCCCGAGCTCATGCGCGATGAACAAACGATCGCAGCGCGGGCGGAGTTAGACGAAAAAGGGATTGCTTTTGTCCCGTTTTATGCAGGGGTGGAATTTCAAGACCATGTACCAGAACCGCTTCGGGAGCGGATTGAATCGGCATTGTATCATGCAGGGCTACTTGATGCGTTAATTACAGAAACCGATGTCGAAGTAACGTGTGACCGAGTGATTGTTCCACGTCCTGTCGAACTGGCGCATACATTAGCAGACTATTTGCAGCCGGATGTAGATGAAGGATGCAAAGTATCCAAAACGCGCATTAACGAAGTACTTCAAAGCATCGTTCTTGCCGATGGAGAAATGGACGGAACGTTTATGCTTCATGAAGAAGGGCGTTATACGCTCGGCTTAATCAAAGGGCATGCCCCGGCGCGGGAAAAAGCGTTGTTTATCGGACGCACTGCCCGCAAGCGTTGGCGGCTAGAAAAGATCGCCGCACTCGAAGCAGAACTCCACGAACTTCGCGCCCAGCTTCATGAGGGAACCGACATGCTAAAACAGCTCGAGCAGACGATTGCGCAAATAACCCGCTGGTTTCGTGCCTTTCCAACCGACCGCGATATGCGCGCAGCCTTTGAAGAACGAGAAAAAACGAAGCGAATGATAATAAGCAAACAACGCGAATGGGAAAAGAAAAACGAAAAGTTAGCCCAGCTTGCCCGCGATTGGCAACAAGCAAAACAAACGTTGCGCGAGCAAACCGAGGGGCTCGATTTAGAGTTTTCCAAGGACGGCTATGAACAGGCGCTTCTCTTTATGAAATCGTATATGCGCGGGCTTCACGAACTGCAAATGACGCATCGCGAATTTCTTCATTTGCTCGACATGATTCGTCATCGGACAGAGCAGCTCGAAACGTTGCAACAAGAAATCGACGAAACAAAAGGCGAACGGCATATGCTCGCAAAAGAGCAGCAAAAACTCGAACTAAAGCGGCAAGAAATCGAACGGACGCTGCAACTAATGGGCGCAGAAGAAATTCAAGCGGAAATCCAGCGCGTCCGCGACCGGTTGGCATTTTTGCAGCGAGAAATGCCGGCGAAAATGAACGAGCGCATTGCGCTAGAACACGAACTGAAAGCCATTCGGGAAAAATGCGAACAGCTTTCGGTGAAAGAAGCGTTTGCTAAGCGGCTCGCAGAAGCATGGAAGCAGTCGTTTGCGCGAGAAGTCGCTCTTGAACTAGTGGAACTTCATGGTGCTGATTTGTTAGAAAAAGCAAAAGAGGCGATGCAGCGGTATGGAGCGCTAGCGAAAGAAACGCGAACGTCGCTTGTGAACCGATTAAATAGCGTCTTTTTCCAAGAATCAGCGAATTTAACGGAATATCGGCTTAGCCAAGAGCCCGTCGCAGCTGAGGAGGACAATTTGTTTGCGGATATTGAGCTAGACGAGGAAATGGAATTAAAAGTCGCAGGGTGGAGAGAAAAGCAAGACCGAATCGTCCTTTTGCTTGATTATAAAGGGCAGCGCGTATCGCCATTTTATGTATTACATGAAATCGAGCATGACATTTTCTTACAGCGGGAATATATGAAAGAGCAAGACCGCGAATTGTACGAAGAAATTATTTTAAAAACGATTGGCCGAATTTTGCGTAGCCGTATTCAACGGGCGGAACGTTGGGTAAAAGATATGAACGAACTAATGCAGCAGCTCGATACGTCTTCGGGGCTTGTGTTGTTTATTCAATGGAAGCCGCGCACCGCGGAAACGGAAGAAGAGATGGATACGAAAGAGCTTGTCGAATTGTTGCGGATGAACTCGCGGCTATTAAAAGAGGAAGATTTGCAACGAGTGACGAAACATTTCCGCTCGAAAATTCATCGGGCGCGCGAATTGTTAGAAGAGCGCGGCCAAGGCAATACGCTCCACCAAATTATTAAAGAAGTGTTAGACTATCGGAAATGGTTTTCGTTTACCCTTTATTACCAAAAAACGAACGAACCGAAACGGGAGTTGACGAACCAGCGTTTCTATCAATTTAGCGGTGGGGAGAAAGCGATGGCGATGTATATTCCGTTGTTTGCGGCGACGTATTCGCGCTATCAAGAAGCTGCAGACGATGCACCGTACATTATTTCGTTGGATGAAGCGTTTGCGGGGGTAGACGAAAATAATATTCGCAATATGTTCGGGCTTGTCGAGCAGCTTGGGTTTAACTATGTGATGAACTCGCAAGCGCTCTGGGGCGATTACGATACAGTACCGGCGCTATCGATTTGTGAACTCGTTCGTCCGAAAAACGCCTCGTTCGTGACGGTCATTCGCTATTATTGGAACGGAAAAGTAAAGCAGCTTGTCGTCGAGGATGCAAGAAAGGGTGAGATCATTGAACCGATTAGATGAGGCGGTGCAATTTTTTCGCGGTGAACGTTCGTTTCACCGCCTTTTTTGCGAAATGAAAAAGAAATACGAATCGCTTGGCCGCATAGGGGGCACGATTTCCGTTTCGTCTCTTTCGGCGGAGGAAAAGGAAGCGATCGCGTCGTTTTTTGGCAAAGAAATGAGCCGCGTGTCGCTCGCGGCGTTTGAACAACAGCTTGCGAATACAAGGTTTGCCGGCATTTCTCTCGTGGAGTTGCTGTCATGCTATTTTGGCGAGCCGCTCGTAACGAAAAAAGAGCAACAACAAGAAATAGAGCGGGAAAAGGAAGCCTATTTTACCCGGCTTATGAATACGTATCGAGCACAGCGCGATTGGTTGATGGCGGTAGAAAAGCAGCGGTTTGTGCAATTAGCGTATCAACAAAACCATCACGCGTTAGAGGCGGCGCTTTCTGCTGTTTGCCGCGCGCTCGAACAGCTTCCGTCCACCTACGTTCGCTTGCCCGTTTTTGCGCAAAAAGTAGCGAACGATCCGCATATGTTTGATTTGCATACACTTGCAGGGAAGCTATTGCTTTCGGCGCTCGAATTTTATGCGGACACCGAGTATGACCTTTCGGCGGTCGAAGACGTGAACGAACTATTGCAGTCGTATCGGCTGTTGCGGGAAGATGTATTAAACTTTGTGACGTGCGCTGGCGTGATGGCAGAAACAGAGAAAGGCCGCCATCCTGTTTTCGCTGCCGCATGTGCAACGAATACGGCGCTAAATGTGCCGTTACGGGAAGTGATGCCGCTAGTGCGGGCGTATCCGTCCGTAGGAAACAACGTCTTTGTCGTCGAAAATGCGGGTGTGTTTTCGACGCTGTTAGATGCGAACGTACCGCTCATTAGCACAAACGGTCAATTGAATTTAGCGACGAGGTGGCTGTTTGATTTACTCGTAAAAGAAGGGGTTACCCTTTATTATTCGGGCGATTTTGACCCGGAAGGACTAAAGATGGCGCAGCGCCTTGTCGAGCGGTACGGTTCATCTGTTCGGCTTTGGCATTACGACTGTTCTGATTATTTGGCGACCAAACCGACCGTTCCGCTATCCGATGAACGTTTGGCTAAACTGCAATCGGTGACGCTTCATGACTTGCAGCCAGTAAAACAAGAAATATTGCGGCGGAAAAAAGCAGGATACCAAGAGGCGCTTGTGGAACAGTTGAGGAGGGAGGTGAAGGGAAGGTAAAGGATCTATTTTTCGAATAATGCATTGACAGGCGTGAAGAAAAAGAATAAGATAAAGATATCAAATGTTTAAACTTTTAAACAAAAGAAAGGAAGAGGGGAATGGGACAAAAAGCGATCGAGGTGTTTCGATCGTGTATACCATTATTTCAAGCGCTAAGCGATCCTCATCGACAAGATATTGTATTGCTGCTTGCGGAACACGATAAGCTAACAGTCAATGAAATTACGGAAAGGTCAAGTTTATCACGTCCAGCGATTTCCCACCATTTGAAAATTTTGCGCGACCAAGGATTAGTGTCGGTAGAACAAAAAGGGACATTGAGATACTATGTATTATCTATCGAAAAAGCTGTTGAATTATTGAAAGATTTGATTCATGCTGTCGAGAAGGAGTGCCTTTAGATATGCTAAAGGCCAACTTTTTCGTTTTATATGTTTAAGTTTTTAAACATTTAAAAAAAGGAGATGTAGAGAATGAAAAAGAACGTATTAATCACAGGGGCATCAAGTGGAATTGGCTATGAATTTGCTGCACAATTTGCAAAGGAAGGGTATAACATTATTGCGGTAGCACGAAACAAGCAGAAGTTAGATGAACTAAAACGCCAGCTAGAAAAAACATACGGAATAGCAGTATGGATATATGCTAAAGATTTATCGAATCAAAACGAAGTTCATGATTTGTATGAAACATTAAAAAACGAACAGCTTGACATTCATATCCTCGTCAATAACGCAGGATTCGGGTTGTACGGAGAATTTGTGGAGATCGGGTTACAAGAAGAATTAAATATGATTGATCTAAATATAAAAACACTCACTCATTTGACGAAACTAGTCGTCGCAGATATGGTAAAAAGAAACGAAGGGAAAATTTTAAACGTTGCATCAACGGCTGCTTTCCAACCAGGACCATTAATGGCTGTATATTATGCGACGAAAGCGTATGTGTTATCTTTTTCAGAAGCGTTAAGTAACGAGTTGCGACACACGAATGTCACTGTGAGTGCGCTATGTCCAGGGCCAACTGCGACAGGATTTGCGGATCGGGCGAACTTGCAACAATCGAAATTGTTTAAAAGCGGTGTGATGGATGTTAAACAAGTGGTGGAGGCTGGGTACAAAGGAGTAATGAACAATAAAACCGTCATTATTCCGGGGATGGCGAATAAACTCCTTGCATTTAGTGTTCGTTTTATGTCACGTAAATTCGTTACGAATATTGTCAGAAAGGTTCAAGATCGGGTGTGACGAGGGTGAAATAAATGAACGAGTTGCTCAAGAAACAAAAACGCTATTTCCATACAGGAGAAACGCTTTCTCTTGATTTTCGTTTAAAACAATTAACACGACTAAAAGAAGCGATACAAAAATATGAACAGACAATTACCGATACGTTAAAAAAAGAGTTGCATAAATCATCGTTTGAAGCGTATACAACAGAAATCGGCATCGTTTATGAAGAGATTCGCTTTATCACGAAGCGACTGAGCGATTGGATGAAGCCACAACGTGTGCCGACGCCGTTGACGCACTTTGGGTCAAAAAGTTACATATATCCAGAGCCATATGGGGTCACTTTAATTATCTCGCCATGGAATTATCCGTTTCAGCTTGCGATGAGTCCACTTATCGGGGCGATTGCGGCAGGAAATTGTGCGGTAGTGAAACCGTCTGAATATACGCCAGAAATGTCGACGTTGCTGAAAACAATCATTTCAGAAGTGTTTCCAGAGGAGTATGTTGCTGTTGTGGAAGGAGGGGTAGACGTTAGCCAACAGCTGTTAGATTTGCGCTTTGATCATATTTTTTTCACAGGAAGTGTATCGGTCGGAAAAATCGTCATGGCAGCTGCTGCAAAGCATTTGACGCCTGTCACATTAGAACTCGGCGGAAAAAGTCCTGCGATCGTCGATGCTTCCGCGCATATTGATTTAGCTGCCAAGCGAATCGTATGGGGAAAATTTTTAAACGCCGGGCAAACGTGCATTGCTCCAGATTATGTGTTCGTCCATGCTTCTGTTAAATCTTTGTTGATTGAGCGAATGAAGCAGTATATAGAGCAGTTATATGGTCACAAAGATACATATAGTCGTATTGTTACTGTTCGTCATGCTGAACGGCTCGTTCGTTTTTTAACAAATGGTATCGTTGTACATGGTGGAACGTATGACATTGAGCAACGTTGGATTGAGCCGACGTTGCTAGACGATGTGACGTGGGACGATAACATTATGCAAGAAGAAATTTTTGGGCCGATATTGCCGATTCTTACGTTTGGGACGGTTGATGAAGCGATTCAAATGATCAACGACTACGAAAAGCCGCTTGCGCTTTATTTGTTTTCAGAAGATCGCGATGTGCAACAACAAGTATTACAGCAAGCTCGTTTCGGCGGTGGTTGTATAAATGATACGGTTGTACACGTTGCCAATCCTCATTTGCCTTTCGGTGGTGTTGGACAAAGCGGCATCGGTACATACCATGGGAAAGCAAGCTTTGATGCATTTACTCACTACAAAAGTGTGCTCAAACAAACAACGAAATTCGATATTCCTTTGCGTTATCCAAATTTTCCGAATGCTTTAAAATGGGTGCGGAAGTTATTGAAATGAAAAAATGTTCCCAACGGGGTACTTTTTGCTTTCGGACAATAATTTTGAACAAATTTCGAAAAAAATTTAACGAAAATGTGACAAGTTTTCAAACGGACATCCTATTTCTTTTTTTATTTCCATGTATTATACAAAAAACAGCACTTTTCTCGCTCATTTTTTGATGTCGAGAAAAGTTTTTTTCTTTTTGTCAACGATTTTTCTTTTTGGCCCCCCTCAATGCAGTTTCTTCCTTCTTTTTTTCGTCACAATTATTTTTACAATACATGTTAAAATCATTTCAATAGTGTTAATACTACAAAGTTCATTAATTCCATTCGTTGATCGAGGTGCCCAATGAATTACAATTTTTGTTGAGGTGAAGAAAGATGAAGCGTTTGTTTTCCTTATTGGTAGCTGGATTGCTTCCGCTTCTTGGCGGCTGTGAGATGGTCGTTTTCCAGCCACAAGGACCAGCTGCTCGAAGCATTACAGAGCTGATTAACTGGTCGATTTGGTGGATGCTTCTTGTCGTTGTCGTTGTATTTGCGTTGTTCGCTTATATCGTATGGAAATATCGCGATCGACCTGAGCGACAAGGAGAGGAGCCACCTGAGGAACACGGAAGTACGGTGCTTGAAATTGTATGGACAGTTATTCCTATTTTAATCGTTATTGCGTTAACGATTCCGACAGTTAGAACGTTATACGATTTAGAAAAGCCACCGAAAGGGTACGAAGATCAAGAGCCGCTTGTCATTCATGTCACGTCGGCAGATTGGAAATGGATTTTTAGCTACCCTGAACAAAATATTGAAACAGTAAACTATGTCAATATTCCAGCAAACCGACTTGTATTATTTAAAATGACTTCCGCATCGACAATGCAGTCGTTTTGGGTACCGGCGTTAGCTGGGCAAAAATATACGATGAACAAAATGGAAACAGAATTGTATGTCGTCGCGGATCGTCCAGGATCGTATGAAGGAAGAAATACGAACTTTAATGGACGTGGGTATGCGCATATGCAGTTTGAAGTGTTAGCGCAAACGCCAAAAGAGTTTGAAAAATGGGTACAAGAAGTAAAACAAAAGGCACCAAAATTAACGAAAGAACAATATGAAGAACTGTTGTTGCCGACACATTTAGGAAGGTTAACGTTTATAGGTACACATTTACAATGGGTAAACCATGCAGATCCGCATTCGAAGACGTACACAAATCCTGAACTGTATCGCGGTCATGGATATCAAGGGAAAATTTTTCCTCGTGAAGATAATTATAAATCTAGCTCATCATCGAATTGTAATGAAGAACAGCAAGCTTTAGAGAGTGATAGTGGGGGTGAACATCATGGGCATTAAGTGGAATGAAATATTTGTCGGAGGAGACCCGCTTCTTGTCGGTTCACAAATTGCGATCGTACTAACGGTTGTTGCGATTGTTGTTGGATTAACGTACTTTAAAAAATGGGGTTGGCTATGGCGCGAATGGCTAACGACCGTCGACCATAAAAAGATCGGGATTATGTACATTTTATCTGGTGTACTGATGTTTTTCCGCGGTGGAATGGACGGCTTGTTAATGAAGGCGCAAACGGCTCGACCAGAAATGAGCTTTTTAGATGCGCAGCATTACAACGAAATTTTTACAACGCATGGCGTGATTATGATTTTGTTTATGGCGATGCCATTTTTGATCGGTTTAATGAACGTTGTTGTCCCTTTGCAAATTGGAGCGCGCGATGTCGCGTTTCCGCAGTTGAACGCACTTAGTTTTTGGTTATTTTTTAGCGGAGCGATGTTATTTAACATTTCGTTCGTTGTTGGTGGCTCACCAGATGCAGGGTGGACATCGTATTTCCCGCTAGCTGGAAAAGAGTTTAGTCCAGGAATCGGAAACAACTACTATGCGATTGCGTTGCAAATTGCAGGGCTCGGTACGTTAATGACGGGGATTAACTTTATCGTCACAATTTTAAAAATGCGTGCCCCAGGCATGACATTAATGAAAATGCCGATGTTTACGTGGACGACGTTGATTACGTCCATTATCATCGTTGCTGCATTTCCGATTTTCACCGTTGCGTTAGCGTTAATGACATTTGATCGCTTGTACGGAACACATTTCTTTACGCTTTCTTCAGGCGGAAGCGATATGCTTTGGGCAAACTTGTTCTGGCTTTGGGGCCATCCGGAAGTATATATTGTTATTTTGCCGGCGTTTGGAATTTTCTCTGAAGTCATTGCAACGTTTTCACGGAAGACGTTGTTCGGATATACATCGATGGTCATTTCTATTGTTGGTATTGCATTTTTAAGTATGATCGTATGGGTGCACCATTTTTACACGATGGATGCAGGTCCTGCGGTAAACTCATTTTTCTCGATTACAACGATGTTAATTGCGGTTCCGACCGGAGTGAAAATTTTTAACTGGCTGTTTACGATGCGAAAAGGACGCATTCAATTTACAACAGCGATGTTATGGGCGCTTGCCTTCGTGCCAAACTTTGTCATTGGTGGAGTGACCGGCGTCATGTTGGCGATGGCAGCAGCAGACTTTCAATACCATAACACGTTATTTTTAGTAGCTCACTTCCATTACGTATTAATTCCAGGTGTTGTGTTTGCGGTATTTGCAGGATTGTATTATTGGTGGCCAAAAATGTTTGGCTTTATGTTAAATGAAAAGCTTGGAAAATATCATTTTTGGCTATTTACAATCGGATTTAACGTGACGTTTATGCCGATGTTTTTCCTCGGTTTAAAAGGAGCCGTTCGTCGCGCTTATACGTATTCAGCAGAATCCGGCTTTGCGCCACTTTTCCTTGTATCTGCGATCGGCTCGATTATTTTAGCGATCGGTTTTGCGGTATTTTGTTATAACATTTATTGGAGCTTCCGTTATGCGAAGCGCAATGTGTCCCACGATCCATGGGATGCACGTACGCTTGAATGGATGACGGCATCGCCAGTACAGTTTTATAACTTTGCGGTCGTGCCAGAAGTGAAACAATTAGATGCGTTTTGGCATATGAAAAAACGTGGGGAAACGCTCACATTAAAAGAAAGCGACATCAAGAAAATTCATATGCCAAGCAACTCCGGATTGCCGTTTTATATGGCGGTTGTGTTTGGAATTACGGGTTTCTTCCTCGTCTTTGAAGCACATATCGCGGCAGCTGTTGCGGCAATTGGAATTGTCGTTGGGCTTATTATCCGTTCGTTTGATTACAATGACGGCTATTACGTAAGCGTCGATGAAATTAAACAAACCGAACGGACGTGGAGAAATGTAGAAGGGGGGACGGAAAACCATGTCGGCTAACGTCAATCATTCGCTTCCACTTGAATATCAAACTGAGCAAAACCGATTAAATATTTTAGGGTTTTGGATTTTTCTTGGAGCAGAAATTGTGCTATTTGCGACGTTGTTTGCCGTCTATGGCGTGTTAGGTCACCGCTATGCCGGTGGTCCAACGCCAAGCGACATCTTTAAGCTGAATGATGTGCTCATTGAAACGTTGTTGTTGTTGACAAGTAGCTTTACATGTGGTTTGGCAGTCTTTTTTATGCGACAACGTAATATGAAGCAACTGCTCGTTTGGTTTGTCATTACCCTTTTGTTAGGGGCGGGCTTTTTGTTTATGGAAATTCGTGAGTTTATTCATTACGTGCATGAAGGGGCAACGATGCAAACGAGCGCGTTTTTATCAAGCTTTTTCGTGTTGCTTGGTACGCACGGTGCGCACGTGACGTTCGGGATCATTTGGGCAGTGATGCTTATTATTCAGCTTCTTCAACGCGGTTTGACGCCAGTTACTGCAAGAAAAATGTTTATCATTAGTTTATACTGGCATTTCCTTGATGTCGTCTGGATTTTCATTTTCACATTTGTGTATTTAAAAGGGATGGTGGGGTAAATGGAGCATAAAAGCAAATATCCCGTTAGCCACGTTGTTGGATTTTTATTTTCGCTCATTTTAACATTCGTTGCAGTATTTGTGGCGTTGAAAATGAACGTATCGTATACAATTGTTATGTGGATTATCGGTTCACTGGCCATCATTCAAGCTGGATTGCAACTATTTATGTTTATGCACGTGACAGAAGGAGAAGACGGAAAAACAAACGTCATTAATATGGCTTATGCGGTGTTTGTCGCGATCGTCATTGTCGCAGGGTCGATTTGGGTATTAACATCCGGACATGCCGCGCATTAACATAAAACCCCTCGCTTAACTTTTGCGAGGGGTTGCTTTTATTTTTGTAATTAGTGTTTGAATCCAAAGTGGGAAGCGAACAGTAAAGCTAATGATTAATACGATGAGAACAAGAATAGCTGCAGATTTTTCAGCGATTTCTGTTGCATCTGGTACGAGTGCTTCGGATTGTACGTACCATAAGTGAACAGGAAGTGTACCACCTTGCGATAACAAGTTGAAATCCCACATAAAGCCAGATGTCGATGTTCCTCCTGCTAAAATAATGATGGCAGATTCACCAAATGCACGACATGCAACGAGGCTAATACCCGTTAAAATTCCGTTTAGCGCAGCAGGAAGGACAACTTTTAATATTGTTTGCGACTTTGTCGCCCCAAGAGCGAGAGATGCTTCTCGAATGTCTTGCGGCACGGCTTGGATAGCTTCTTCTGTGACGCGGGCTAGTACGGGTAAATTTAATAAAGCAAGCGTAACTGCAGCACCAATGATCGTCAAGCCAATACCGACATATTCGACAAACAATACATAACCAAACAAACCGAAAACGATTGAAGGAACAGATGCTAAACTTTCAACAGACGTGCGCACAAACTCTGTAAAACGATTGTTCGGCGCATATTCTGCGAGAAAAATGCCGGCTCCAATGCCAATAGGTAATGAAAGGATGAGAGATAAAATAAGAACGTAAAAAGAATTGAATAAAAATGGTCCGACACCGCCACCAGCTTCTAGTTCGTTCGGTAATGTGAATAAAAAATCAAGCGATAGTTTCGGCAGTCCTTTCACTAAGATTGTGTATAGCAATCCGATAATTAAAATAAATGTTGATACTGTAATCATGCCAACGAACATATGAAACAAGCGATTTGTGTAAATGGCGCTTGCGATTGCTTTACGATGACTATGAAACAATGACTCTCTCATTATGTTACTCTCCCTTTGGACGAAGTTGACGAATAATAATAATTAATACAAGAGAAATAAACAACAATAAAAACGCCATCATATATAATGCATAGTTCCATGTTGAATCAAATTGAACGTTTGTAATTTGCATCACGATGTTGCTCGTTAACACTGATGTCGGCGTGAGTAGATCCCAACCGAACTGTGCAGTATTTCCAATGACCATCACAACAGCCATCGTTTCACCGATTGCCCGTGTCATACCTAAAATAATTGCCGTTAAAATGCCTGGGCGAGCGGCAGGAAGAACGATACGTGTAATCACTTGAAGTTTTGTGCTTCCAAGTGCATAGCCTGCTTCGCGCAAATGTTGTGGCACTGCGCAAATGGCGTCATCGCTAATACGAGCAACAGTCGGTAAAACCATCATCGTTAACACGAGAGCAGCAGCGAAGAAACCATCGCCAACAAGTGTGCCCGTTGTCTCACGAATGAATGGAATTAAGATTGTTAAACCTAAAAATCCATATACAATGGAAGGAATGCCGACTAGCAAATCTAACATTGGACGCATAATATTTTTTAGCCAATTTGGCGCCATTTCAGCAATAAAAATAGCAATAGCTAAAGCAATTGGCGTGCACATGATCAACGTTAAAAATGTTAAATATAACGTCCCAGCAATAAAAACAGCTGCCCCATATTTTTCTTCAAACGGCTCCCACGTAGCGGAAAAAAAGAACTCTTTCCACGAGACGTCTTTAAATACGAGAAACCCCGTTTGGCTAATAAAAATGACGATCGAAAAAAGAGCAACACCTAAAGAGAGCGCACTTACTAAACAAGCGTAGCGAAAGGCGTTATTTTTCATATACTTGATGCGCCATTGTTTTGTTTTCGTTTGCTCATGTTGGATGCGAACATGTTCCGCAGGTAACGCCATATTGTTTCCTCCTCGTTTATCATATAAAGAACAGCCTCCTCATAAGGAGGCTGCAAATATTTTATTTTTTCATTGCTGTAATTGGGATGAATTTTAATTTTTTCAACGAACCTTGTTGGAACTTTTTGCTTTGGATAAAGTCGATAAATGCTTTATTTGCTCCAGTAGCAGGACCTTTTGTTAGCAAGTAGCCATAGCCCCAAACTGGATATTTTCCGTTCATGACGTTTGTTACTGTTGCATCTACACCGTTGTAGGCTACCGCTTTAATGTTTCCTTTAATGTACGCAAGGTCTGTGTATCCAATGGCATTTGGTGTAGTTTCCACCGCTTTAATCATGTTTCCGTTTGAAGATACTTCTTTATAGTTTTCACCTTGTGTCATAAATGAAGAGCCTTTTAATGCTTTCATTTGATAGTTTACACGCGTCCCTGAACCGTGTGCGCGGTTGACGACAATAATTGGTTCATCTTTTCCGCCAACTTCTTTCCAGTTTTTAATTTTTCCTGCGAAAATATCTTGTAATTGTTTCGTTGTTAAATTTGTTACAGGGTTGTCTTTATGAACGATCGTTGCAAATGGAATAACCGCAATCGGGTAGGCGTTTAAACCTTGAAATGCACTAAAGCCAGGTACAGGTTTCGTTGCATCCCAGTCACAAGCACCGATTGTTGCTGAACCTTTTGAAACAGATTGTGGTCCAACGATAGATGATGTACCGGATACAGAGATTGCTACTTTTGGATTTGCCTTTTTAAATTCTTTTGCTGCTTGTTGGGTTAGTGGAAGTAATGCCGATGAGCCAGCGACGACAATTTTCCCCTTTTGTTGAGCAGCTTCTGTTTTTTCTGTTACTGTAAGCGAAGAGCCGAATAATAAACTAGAAGATAATGCAATAAGAGAGAACTTTTTAATAAATGATTTTAAATTCATGATTTTCACCTCTTACAAAATTTATTTTGTGATATCAATTAATCGATTGTTTATGATAACAGCAATTTTTTCTCCTTCATCTGTTGGAATAGTTACAGCGATGTCATTACTGAATGGAGAAGGAGAAATAGATGTTATTGTTGTTTTTGTATTAAAAATGCGTGTCCATTGTGTTTGTGGTGCTGTAGCACGATAAATAGAATAAGATCCGTTTTTCTCTTCTACTAACACAAATACGATATTTCCTTTTGTTGCAACGTAAGTAATGTTCATGTTTGTTGCCATGTTTTGTTCTGTGCCAGCAACAATGGCTTTTAATACAGGAAGCGTGTTTTCATCGTCTGGATTAGCACTTAAATAAACAATCGTATCGCCAGCAAAGGACGAGAATGTTTTATTATTTGTATCTGTTGTTACAGCTGTTGGTTTTTTATCCGCTGTTGTTAAA
This sequence comes from Anoxybacillus sp. MB8, assembly GCF_011006755.1. Lineage (NCBI taxonomy): Bacteria > Bacillati > Bacillota > Bacilli > Caryophanales > Anoxybacillaceae > Anoxybacillus > Anoxybacillus sp. MB8. The sequence goes on along the minus strand of NZ_RXXX01000019.1, from coordinate 3,193 downwards.
TCAACAACATATAATTGTGGTTCTGTGCCCGTTGTATCGATTGTATCAATTTCTGTTTTCGAATCATCGGTATAGTTTGCCTTTGCTTCTTTTGCGGCTGTGTATATAATTTTTTTTCCGTCAGCCGATAGACGAAGGTCAGATTTGTATTTCACTTTATCGTTAACGATTTCTGTCATCGCACCAGTTTGAACATTCATAGAAGCGATAATATCACTACTACTTCCTTTAAAGAAGTAAATGAGCGAACCATCTGGTGACCATGTCAGTTCTACTTTTATATCATCATCTGTACCGACAGGCATCGTTTTCTTTGTTGCTAGGTCGACAATGAATAATTGACCGTTATCGTCTACATATGCACCTTTCTTCTTATCTGGTGATAACGCAAGATCTCCACTTGCGATTGTTGCGATGACTTTGCGAGATGGAACATGTACAATGTTTGACACAGGTTCATCGTTTTCGTTTGTGACGATCATGTATTCGTTGCTTAACCATTGAGGATTAAAGTTTGTTCCTTTTAAAAATCCGTTTGTCGCGATAAATAACGGACTTCCATGCTCGATTTCGCCACCTAATTTTGTTACGACACCGTGCAAGTCAGCGTAGAAGTTTCCATTTACTTTGACTACGGATGAACCTTGTTGATGAAGAAGAAGAGTAGCTTTTTTACTTTTTCCGCTTAATGTGATAGATTTTGTTTTTCCATCGACATTCATTGCGACCCCGAACGCTTTCGCGATATCAGAGAGAGAATAAAGTGTTTTTTGTCCCATCGCTATAGCATTTAACTGAGTCGGTTGTCCATCAACTGCAACGGTTACTTTTTTTGTTTGTACATTTCCGTTTGTCGAAAGAAGAATAGGGCTAGCATTTGTTTGTAACTGTCCTCCGAACGCTTGAACGATCGTCACAGCTGGAACGTATAAGACGTTGTTTACCGTTTTAGGTGCTACGTTCATCGTTACTTTTTTACCATTAATGACGGCAACTTTGTCATTTGCTTTTACTTGAACAACCGTTCCTTTTTTCGTTAGCTTGTACATTTTTGTTTTTTTGTCGTGGGAATATGTAGCCCCGAGTAATTTGGCGATTTCAGGAGCAGCTACAATCCAGTTCCCACCAGAAACGGTCGTCGCAGAAATAGAAACTACCGTCCCGTTTACACTCCAGTTTGTTTTTTGGATAGTTTGTTTTTGGACAGTCTTTGCTTCTGCTTTCCATTCGGTCGCGGGAATAAGCGGAGAAGCGAGGACAGCTGATGCGATCAGCGTATGTGCGAGCACTTTCTTCACGGACATTTTTTTCCCTCCTAGGTTTGTATATCAACAACGCCTATTATAGAAGGGCAATGTTAACCTTGTTTAATATTTTTGTAGACTTTGTAAATACAATGTTTGATTTTTTAGAAATTTTTATTAATGAATTGTAAAGGAATGTATGTCTCGTAATTTATCACATTCTTGTTATAATGAAAAAGAATAGGGAGGAGGGATGGGTATGCGTATATATGATGAAACATTAAAAAAGTTGTTTATCAATTATACGATTGGTTCGATTTTAGCCGTTGTCGGCGTTGGTAGCACGTTAATGGTAATGGCGCTAAACATTCGGCAAGTAGACTTACTCATGTTGTTGCTTATTCAGTTTTTTTCTTTTTGTATTATGTTGTTTATCGAATATCGTGCCTTTCAAAAAGATATTTACCCAATTCGTCTCGTTTTTTCTGAAACGAAAGTAACAGAAGAACAGTTTTATTGGGCGTTGGTTCAAGCAAAAAGATTTCCGCTACTTACAGTCAAGCGGATTGCGCTCCCACATTTTTTAGGACTTTCGATTCCAGCTGTTGGGATGACCCTTTCACTTATTTTTATCGATGTGCTGCACATTCCGTATATGTATGTTGTTTATGCTTTATTTGGTGCATTGCTTATTGCGATGCTTCATGCGATGATTGAGTTTTTTTTAACGTTGCGCACGATGCGTCCGCTTATTAATGACATGATGCAAATGGGAAGAATGCACGGATTTCATGAAGCGATCCGAGCGACAAACGTCGTATATGTGCCGATGAAAGTAAAAATTGGGTTAAGTGTGTTATTTATCGGTATTTTCCCGGTTTTATTATTTGTGTTAGCGACTGAAGTGAAATGGTTTGCTGAAGGGAAAAACACTTTTTCAGGTTATTGGACGTGGACGATTGTCGTATTAGTCATTTCCATTTTGTTCTCTTTATTTGCGGCCCGCGTCTTGTCTGAAGATGTGGAACGAAGCATTGAAGATTTGCTTCAATACATGAGTCGCGTACAAAAAAAAGAATACGAATTGATGTGCGATAATGTTTATATTGATGAATTTTCCGAGCTCACAAATGGCTTTAACCATATGGTCGATGCGATCGTTGAACGAGATGAGAAAAATAAGCAATTATTAAATAGTTTTATTTCAGTTATGACAACCGCGCTCGATGCGCGCGATGAATATACAGCTGGTCATTCGCAGCGCGTTGCCGTATATGCTGTAGAAATTGGTAAGAGGCTGGGGATGACAGTTGAGCAACTTACGCGTTTATATCGTTCTGCTATTTTGCATGATATCGGAAAAATCGGTATCCCTGATCATATCTTATTGAAAGACGGAAAGTTGACTGATGACGAATTTGCATGGATTAAAAAGCATCCGGTACTCGGTGAAAATATTATTCGACAAGTACAGCCGATTGAAGAAGTGCAAGATTTGCTTCCAGGCATCCGGTCGCACCATGAACGAATAGACGGAAAAGGGTATCCAGATGGCTTAAAAGGGGAGAACATTCCGCTATTTGGACGTATTATTGCGGTGGCAGATGCGTTTGATGCGATGACATCTGATCGTCCATACCGAAAAGGGATGAACGTAGAAAAAGCGATTTCGATTTTGTTAGAAGGTCGAGGCACGCAATGGGATGCCCAAATGGTCGATTGTTTTATCGCATTTCTCCAAGAGAGAGAACGAGAAAAAGTGAGTGGAGCTGACCCAAAAGTCCGCTAAAAAGCGGACTTTTGGGAGTTAGTTTTCATATTATGAAAAATGAGAGAGGGATTTACCTCTCATTTTTCCATTTCTTAAGCCTCTAAGGATCGTTGTTTGTCCTTAGAGGCTTTTTTGAGGAGATTATGGGCAGCACAAATAAGCCCCCACTCTATGGAAA
>NZ_RXXX01000190.1:0-300 GCF_011006755.1 Anoxybacillus sp. MB8 | reverse complement strand
CACCATACAGCTCACGCTGTATTCAACCGTAGTGGGAGCGATCGCCTCCTTTGCCTTAGGCATAGGCAGGCTGTCCCACTCGGTGGCCCTGCGCTCGCTGTCCATCACGATTATTGAAGTTTTTCGCGGCACCTCTTTATTGGTACAGCTGTTCTGGCTGTACTTTGCCCTGCCTATTCTGGGCGAGTCCATGGGTCTGGACTGGCGCCTGGACCCGGTCGTGGCCGGCACCCTGGCCCTGGGCCTGAACATTGGCGCCTATGGTGCGGAAGTAGTACGCGGAGCCATTCAGGCCGTACC
>NZ_RXXX01000018.1:0-51972 GCF_011006755.1 Anoxybacillus sp. MB8 | reverse complement strand
AAAAAGTATGTGATGAATTTTGTCGAAAAATATTTTTTTGGCACCCCTAAGATGCCAAGAAACCTTGATATATCAACATTTCTAGAGGGAGTGTGAATATTCATTGGGAGATTTGCCTCTGAGTTTAATTTTTTTACTCATTGCTTTAATTTTATTATCCGCCTTTTTTTCAGCTTCAGAAACAGCGTTTTCGAGCGTCAATAAAATTCGCTTGAAAAACTATGTGGATGAAAAGCGACGTGGCAGTAAAAAAGCACTATATATTACAGAAAACTTCGACAAAGCCCTCTCTACCATCTTAGTCGGGAATAATATCGTGAACATTGCCGCAGCGTCCATTTCTGCCAAAGTGGCGACAGATTTGTTTGGTGGCAGTACAGGTCTTGTCATTAGCACCGTTGGCATGACGATTTTAATTTTAATTTTTGGTGAAGTATTGCCAAAGTCATTGGCGAAAGAACATGCGGAGTCGTTTTCACTTCTTATTTCCGATGTACTATATATGCTTATTCAACTATTTACTCCCGTTACAGCATTGCTCGTCATGTTAAAAAAACTTGTATCGAAATTCGTTGGCCATCAAGCAGATATTCCTTCTGTAACAGAAGAAGAAATTAAAGTCATGGTCAATTTAAGTGAGGAAGAGGGAGTGATTGATAATAAAGAGAAAGAGCTCGTCCATCGTTCGCTCGATTTTAATGATATTTTAGTTGGTGAAATTTTTACACCCCGTATCGATATGGTTGCAGTAGAAGTGAATCAGCCCGTTGAAGAAATTCGCGACATTTTTTTACGTGAACGATATTCGCGCGTGCCGGTATATGAAGGAGATATTGATAACGTCATCGGCATTTTATCGGAAAGCGACTTTTTTAGTCAACTCGTACAAGGGAAAGAAGTCAACGTTCGCGAGTTGTTGCGTACGCCGCTATTTGTTGTTGAATCGATGCGCATCTCTACATTGTTGCCTGAATTGCAAAAAAGTAAAGTACATATGGCGATCGTTATCGATGAGTTTGGCGGCACATCGGGATTGATTACGTTAGAAGATATTTTAGAACAAATTGTCGGCGAAATATGGGATGAACATGATGAAGCGGTGAAAACGTTCCAAAAAATTAACGATTACGAATATGAATTTAATGCCGAATTACCGCTTGATGAGTTTTGTGACATTTTAGGAATTGATGAATTAGAAAGTTCTTCTCATACGCTTGGAGGATGGGTGTTTGAAATGTTTGAACGCATCCCCACCGTTGGAGAATCGTTTGAATACGAATCATTAACCGTCACCGTTCGCCAAGTGGAAAACCGTCGTATTCGCAAAGTGCTCGTTCGCATTCGTGAACCGATTATGGAAAATGTGTAAAAAGGGAGCGATTCGCTCCTTTTTTTGTTGACATCTTTGTCAACTTCCATTACGATGAATAAGCGTAAAAACCGATAAGATTAATGGGGGTTATATGATGAAAAAGTGGTTATTAATGATCGCATTGTTCGTAATGGGGGTATTGCTGACGGGTTGCGGTCAAAATGAAAAAGAAAACGACTTATTTGCTCAAATAAAAGAAAAAGGGGAATTAAAAATCGGAACGGAAGGAACATATCCGCCGTTTACGTTTCATGACGAAACAGGAGAGTTAACAGGATTTGACGTTGAAATTGCTAAAGAAGTAGCAAAACGTCTCGGTGTGAAACCTGTATTTGTAGAAACACAGTGGGATGCGATGTTTGCTGGCTTAGATGCGAAACGTTTTGATATGATTGCGAACCAAGTCGGTATTCGTCCAGATCGTCAAGAAAAATACGACTTTTCTGATCCGTATATTACGTCAGCAGCTGTTCTCGTCGTTCATAAAGAAAACCAACAGTTGAAATCATTTAACGACCTAAAAGGGAAAAAAGCAGCACAATCGATGACGAGCAACTATGCTGATTTAGCTCGTTCATACGGGGCTGAAGTGGTAGGAGTAGAAGGATTTAATCAAGCGATTGAACTGTTAAATTCGAAACGAGTCGATGCAACGATTAACGATAAATTATCTGTCCTTGATTTTCTTAAACAAAAACCAGACGCTCCCATTCAAATTGTGGCTACACACGATGATGCTTCCCAAAGCGGACTTATGTTCCGAAAGGGGAGCGACACGCTTGTTGAAGCTGTAAACAAAGCGCTAAAAGAGATGATGGAAGACGGCACGTATGCAAAAATTTCAGAAAAGTGGTTTGGTGAAGATGTATCTAAGTAATATGTGGATTGATCCAGAACGATTAGAAAGATTGATGAATATAGCAGAAAGTTCCCTTCTCCCTTTGGTGAAGGGAGCTTTGTTATATACGATTCCGTTAGCGGTGATAACGTTTATTATTGGCTTGGCTATTGCACTTTTCACTGCTTTAGCTCGGCTATCCACCATAAAAACGTTGCAATGGGTGGCGCGTGCGTATGTGTCGGCCATTCGCGGCACACCATTGCTTGTGCAATTGTTCATTATTTTTTATGGTTTTCCAACTGTCGGGATAACAATCGATCCGTTTCCAGCTGCAATCATTGGTTTTTCACTCAATGTCGGAGCATACGCATCCGAAATTATTCGTGCCGCTATTTTATCGATTCCAAAAGGTCAATGGGAGGCGGCATATTCTCTCGGAATGGACGATGTGCAGACGTTACGCCGTATTATTTTGCCACAAGCTGCACGCGTATGTATTCCTCCGTTATCGAATACGTTTATTAGCTTAGTGAAAGATACATCTCTCGCTTCGCTCATTCTTGTTGCTGAAATGTTTCGAAAGGCACAAGAAATTGCGGCGACAAATTATGAATTTTTATTGCTTTATACCGAAGCGGCACTGATTTATTGGATCATTTGCTTTGTCCTTTCAATTGTCCAAGGGATCATTGAAAAACGCTTCAGTCGTTATGTTGTTCGATAAACGAATAAGGAGAGCTACGATGTTAGTTGTTGAAGGATTGCGTAAAACGTTTGGAAATCATGACGTGTTAAAAGACGTTCATTTAACGGTGAAAAAGGGAGAAGTTGTTGTCATTATCGGCCCATCGGGATCAGGAAAAACGACGTTATTGCGTTGTTTAAACGTATTGGAAATGCCTGATCGTGGAACAGTAACGATCGATGGTGAGCAACTTCAATTTATAAACAAGTTATCAAAAAAAGAAATCATACATTTTCGCCGATTGACAGGAATGGTGTTTCAAGCATACAACTTATTTCCACATATGACAGCGCTTGAAAATGTTATGGAAGGGCCGATGACCGTTAAACGACTAAGCAAACATGAAGCAAAAGAAAAAGCGGAACAATTGCTTATGAAAGTCGGATTAAAAGATCATATGCATATGTACCCATTTCAATTATCCGGAGGGCAACAACAACGTGTCGGCATCGCACGGGCGCTTGCGATGGAGCCGAAAGTATTGTTATTTGATGAACCGACGTCAGCATTAGATCCGGAACTTGTTGGTGAAGTGTTGAAAGTGATGAAAGATTTAGCGAATGAAGGAATGACGATGGTCGTTGTAACTCATGAAATGCGCTTTGCGCGTGAAGTTGCTGATGAAGTGATCTTTTTTGATGAAGGAATGATCATTGAACGTGGTCATCCGGAGCAACTTTTTACAAATCCAACACATGAACGAACGCGTCAGTTTTTACAACGTATTCAGTAAAACCCCCAAGCAAACGCTTGGGGGTTTTCAGCCATGTTATTTAGTTGTGTAAGATCCGCCTAATTGTTGTTGCGCCATTGCAACAAGACGTTTTGTAATTTCGCCACCAACTGAACCGTTTGCGCGTGATGTTGCATCTGGTCCAAGGTTTACACCAAATTCTTGAGCGATTTCATATTTCATTTGATCGATTGCTTGTTGTGCACCGTATACTAGTAATTGATTTGTGTTTGCCATGTTCATTCATCTCCTCGTTACAATTTTTTATGGTTGGGTTAGCTGGATTTGCACCAGCAACACGTGATGATTTTCACGCTGCCAAGCTTGGCTTAACCCATCGAATGTTGTTTGCTTGTTTGTACTACTATTTTGGGGAAAAAACATTTTATTATTCTTTTTTTTATGTGGTAATTTTTTGTGTAGTGGGAAAGATAATGGAAAATCACGAAGCGAGGGATGAATATGCACATTTGTCCGTTATGTAATGGTTTGCGGACAATCGTTTTTTATTGTGAGCAATGTGGAGAAAAATTAAAAGATGAAGGAAAATTAACGGATTATTTTGATGATTATAGTCCGTATATGGATGCAGATATGATGAAAATGGTTGATGGCTATGCACATACGAGAAAACAACATGTCTGCGTTCATTTGTTTCATTGTGATAATTGTGATGACGATGTTGTTCGTTTTATTCAAGAGTAAAAGCCCGCTCAAACGAACGGGCTCTGTTATTATTTTTCACTATTTGAACGAATACGTAATTCTGTGTTGACGTCGAAGAAATGTGCTTTATTCATATCTAACGCAAGATCGATCGTTTGACCTGCTTTGACGTCTGTGCGTGCATCGACACGCGCAACAAATTCTTGACCGTTAATTTGAGAATATACCATAATTTCTGCGCCGAGCAGTTCTGCCACTTCAACATGTGCGCGCACTTTTGTATTTTGTGACGCTTCTAGAAATACTGGCTCGTCATGGAAATCTTCTGGGCGAATGCCTAAAATGACTTCTTTTCCAACGTATCCTTGTTCACGAAGCACTTTCATTTTTCCTTCTGGAACTGCAATTTTGACATCGCCAATAACGAATACACCGTCTTGAAGTACGCCGCGCAAGAAGTTCATTGCTGGTGAGCCGATAAATCCGCCGACGAAAATATTTTCTGGTTTTTCATATACTTCTTTTGGTGTTCCAACTTGTTGAATGACGCCATCTTTCATAACGACAAGGCGCGTCGCCATCGTCATTGCTTCCGTTTGGTCGTGTGTGACGTAAATGGTCGTTGTTCCTAAACGTTGATGAAGTTTTGCGATTTCTGCACGCATTTGTACACGCAATTTGGCATCTAAGTTTGAAAGCGGCTCATCCATTAAAAATACTTTCGCATCGCGCACAATGGCACGTCCTAATGCTACGCGCTGACGCTGACCGCCTGATAATGCTTTCGGTTTACGATCTAAATATTGTTCGAGACCGAGAATGCGTGCAGCTTCCCGAACGCGACGGTCGATTTCATCTTTCGGGAACTTACGCAATTTCAATCCGAATGCCATGTTATCGTATACGCTCATATGCGGATAAAGGGCATAGTTTTGGAACACCATCGCAATGTCACGATCTTTTGGCGCAACATCATTCATTCGCTTTCCATCAATGTAAAAATCACCTTTTGAAATTTCTTCAAGACCTGCGATCATGCGAAGCGTTGTCGATTTTCCGCAACCAGATGGACCGACGAATACGATAAACTCTTTATCTTGAATGTGTAAGTTAAAGTCTTTTACAGCGGTTACGTTATTGTCATAAATTTTATACACGTGTTCTAAACGAAGCTCAGCCATGTATATGCCTCCTCATGTAATCGATTTCATTTGATTTAAGCATATATAAAAATAAACGAACGGTAAATGGACATCGTGCACAAAAAAAGAAAACGTTTTCGGGCAATGTGCCTAGTGCCGTTCATAAAGTAAAATGGCTAAATACACGGTTAGTGCTCCTTTAAACTGCTTTATATCAATCCCTGTTTTTTCGATCAGTTTATCAATGCGGTATTGTAAGCTGTTGCGGTGCATATGAAGCTTTTTTGCCGCAAGAGAAACGTTTAAATTGCATTCAAAAAACGTCTTCATCGTTTTAACTATATCGGGATCTTGCTTAATCGGTTGTAAAAACGTCATCGCATACGTGATGTCCTCATTGTTGATCAGCAAAAGAGGAAAGACGTCTTCGATGCAGTAGACGCGTTGTTCGGGCTTATGCGTTATGGCAACTTGAAAATATCGTTTTTCGGCAAGGAACATGTGCGCAAGTTCAACAGTATGTGGACACTTTTGCCCAATATATGCCCGCAATTGAATGTAAAAATCGCTACATAACGTATCGATCAGCTCAGACAAAGTAGAAGCAACGTTTTCTTCTTGTTGTTCAATGACGATAAAGCATTGTTCTGTTTCGGAAATGATCGTCACGTCATAAGGAAAAAGCGATTGAATCGCTTCCATAAAATCGTCTGCATCCACCGTCCCTTTTTGTATGTAAAAGTAAATGAAGCGCGTATATGTCGAGGAAGGTAACTGTTCAAATGTTTGTTTGTCGTTTTGAATTAAAAAACGATACCATGCTCGTTCGTGTTCGGTCATCCAAGGAGGCATAAGTTTACGAGGTGCAAACAACGTCGCTAAAAGTTCCCGTTCTTTTACGGTAAGTGCTTCTTTTTTTATGCCAAAAAGCTCACCTTGTTCTGTGACAAACCATTCATATTCATGCTGCTCGCTCACATGTGCATGTTCAACAAGCGCTTCTTGATAATATGCTCGTAATTTTTTTAACATATATGCCCATTCCTTTCGTCTCCCATCACGATCATTATACAAAAAGCGGCGAGAAAATGCTCGCCGCTTTATTTCACTTCATGTGGCGGTTGTTCTGTTTGAACATCGCGCGCCTCTTCAATATTTGTTGCTTGATAGCACGAATATACGTATCCTCCTGCCATGCCTTCGTTAATCATTCGATCAATATCCCATTCATAATTATCGCGTTCTTTCATGATCTATGCCCCCTTATTCGTTATTTTGTATATGCGAAAGAAAAGTATGCATTGTTCATTTGTTGTCCACATATATTCATGACGAGAGGTGAAAATGATGACTGTTCAGTTTTTACACGCATTAACGAATTACTATTTAGATAAAGAGGAAGAAGCACTCGTTCGTTATTTATATGTGTTGCATATGGGGAAAGAATGGGAAAGAAATCAAAAAGAAACAAAAGATGAATGGCGCGAGCAGTTTGAGAAAATGAATATATATAAAGAAGCGTGGCTTGCGTCTGAACGTGCGACAGAACGAGAACTGTTTCGCATCTTGTTATGTAAAAGTTTGAAACAGCTGCACAAACAGTTATCACACGTTTGCACTCATAACGGACAAGCCCTATAATGAATGGTTAGAAAAGCTTATTGGCAGAAGGGAGATCATTATGGGGCTTTTTCTTTATTTATTGTTTATGATCGCTGTTGGCGCATTGATCGGAGGGGTCACAAATTCACTGGCGATTAAAATGCTTTTTCGTCCGTATCGCCCAATATATATTGCGGGAAAAAGGCTTCCATTTACCCCGGGATTGATTCCGAAGCGGAGAGAAGAATTAGCGGAACAACTTGGGCGCATGGTCGTTGAACATTTATTAACAGCTGACGGACTGCGACGGAAACTAAACGACGAAACATTTGTTCATGATATGACAAGCTATGTACAGGAAGAAGTAGAACGTTGGCTACAATCGGATCGAACGGTTGCCGATTGGCTTGAGCGATTCGGTGTTAAACATCCTGAGCAAATCGCTGAAATGTGGATTGAAAAAAAATATAAAACGATGATGTCACAATATAGAGACCAGCCGCTTTATCATGTCATTCCAAGTGAAATACTCCAAAAAATTGATCGCGCCATTCCTTCGATCGCCGAGCGGTTATTGTTTCGCCTGCGCACGTATGTAGAGAGCGAACAAGGAGAGCGGCAAATTGAACAGATGATTAATGAATTTTTACAAAGCCGCGGCATGTTTGGCAATATGATTCAAATGTTTCTTGGCAACGTCAGCTTAGCAGACAAAATTCGCCCGGAAATCGTGAAATTTTTACAAAGCGATGGTGCAAAGCAGTTGCTTGTGCAACTATTTACAAACGAATGGGAAAAAGTGAAAGCAATACATGTGCACGATGTGGAGCAAATGATCGGTGATGAAAAAATGGTGCTATGGATAAAGAGACTGACAGCAGCCGTTGTGCAAGAACCGCTTCAGCAGCCGTTCGGTCCGCTTGTCGCTTCTCATGTGCGCGCTTCATTGCCGACATTCGTTCGTTTTCTTTTACAGTTCGCTTCTCAACGCATTGAACAATGGATGAAGCGACTTCATTTGCAAGACATCGTTCGGGAAGAAGTGGCATCTTTTTCTGTTGAGCGGCTAGAGGAAATGATTTTAACGATTTCGCGCCGCGAGTTTAAAATGATTACATATTTAGGGGCTTTGCTAGGTGGAGTGATCGGACTAATTCAAGGTTGTATAACGTTTTTCATTCAATTGTAGACATACAGCGACCGCTTCGCTCATATCGTAAATAGAAAGGGAAAAAGAGAGGAGCGTGTCGCATGGACGTCCTTCAAGCGATTGACGAACTTTCAACAGTCATTCGTATGAGTGAACCGTTTGCGGAACTTCGCCGCGCTTATGAACAAGTGCAACGTGACCAAACGGCGCACCAATTATTTACGAAATTTCGTACGCTGCAAAAACAGCTCCAACAAAAACAAATGAGCGGATTCCCGGTCAGCGATGCAGATGTCGAATTGTTGCAACAACATTTACACGTTATTGAAATGAATGAAAATATCGCACGGCTTATTCAGGCAGAAGAACGTTTAAACGAATTGTTTGCTCAAGCGATGGCTGCGATGATTCAACCAATTGAGCAGCTATATGACGGACACTCATGAAAATGGGTGTTCTTTTTTTTATACCCTTGTCATACGTATGAATGAAGCCACGACATCGAGGGGGGACGATCATGTATAAATTGCTTGCGCTCAATATTGACGGTACGTTATTAAAATCAAACGGAAAATTAGAGAAAAAAACGAAAGAAGCGATCGATTTTGTGAAGAAAAAAGACGTATATATTACGTTGCTGACGTCAAGAAACTTTTTGTCAGCTAAAAAAGTGGCGAAAGCGTTGAAATTAGATTCGTATTTAGTGACATTTCAAGGGGCGCTTGTGGCGAAGTCATTAGAAGAAAAGTTATATGAGTCGGTTATTCCAGCACAAAAAACGTTTGATGTTGTGCACGTGCTTGAACATTTCAACTGCAACGTTCGTTTGCTTCACGAACGGTATTCAATCGGAAATCGAAAAAAAGTAAAAAACAATATGATTGCGAAAACGATTTTAGGGGATCCGTTTTTTTACCCAGCGCAGTTTGTAGACTCATTAAGTGATGTGTTGCGCGATGACCCGATTGATGTCATGAAAATCGATGTTTTTTATTCGAATGAAGACGAACGTGATGAAATTGTTGAAACGATGGAGCGTGCGTTTCCAGAGCTCTCCCTCACTATTAGTGATGGGAAAATTGAATTGTTGCCAAAAAACGTTTCAAAACTAAATGGGCTTATTCGTCTTGGAAACGAACTTGGAATTTCGTTACAAGAAATGGTTGTGATCGGCGATCATATGGATGATATGCCGGCCATTGAAGCGGCTGGTCTTGGCGTTGCGATGGGGAATGCGGCAAATGAAGTAAAAGCGATTGCCGATTGGGTGACGCGTTCAAACGACCAGCTCGGTGTTGCTTATATGATTAAAGAACATTTTCGAAAACAACATCGCCCACAATTTTTACGGCAAATTCGCACGACAGAGAAAAAATAATTTCCGTTTCTTGACGAGCTTTTCGCTTCTTCTGTACACTTAAATGAGTTTAATACTTTGAAGCGAAAGGTGATTTCATTGCGTATTGACATTTGCGGACTTGAGCCGGTTGATCGTTTTCAACGTTCTTTAGAGGTTATTACCGGTCTATTTTTTGAAGAGCAAACGCTCTCTTTCGCACGAACAGAAGAAGCGAATGTGCGTGTAACTATCGATGTACAACAAGGAGACCAGCTCATCGTTGTTGGTACGTTGCGAGATGAACATGGTCGCACGTATGCGGCTCATTACGAACGGTTTTGGAAAACAGAAGAAGAAAAAGGACGTATGAAGCAAGTAAAACATGCGGTTTCGTATATATATTTATCTCTATTACAGCAATACACAGGCGTTGTGCAACAGTGGGGGATTTTAACAGGCGTTCGTCCGGTAAAGTTACTTCATCAAAAATTACGTTCTGGTTTCACAAAAGAAGAAGCGCATCGCACATTGCGTGAAGATTATTTAGTGACGGACGAGAAAATTGAGCTTATGCAACAAATTGTCGATCGTCAGTTGACGGTTGTGCCAGATTTGTACGATTTATCGAAAGAAGTGAGCATTTATATTGGCATTCCGTTTTGTCCGACGAAATGTGCGTATTGTACGTTTCCAGCCTATGCGATTCAAGGAAAACAAGGGTCTGTCGATTCGTTTTTATTCGGATTGCATTACGAAATGGAACAAATTGGACGGTTTCTGAAAGAGCGCAACATTCCGATTACGACGATTTATTACGGTGGTGGCACACCGACAAGCATTACAGCGGAGGAGATGGATGCGCTATATGCGCATATGTATCGCGCTTTTCCAAACGTCGAGCGCGTGCGTGAAATTACAGTTGAAGCAGGAAGACCAGATACGATTACAACAGAGAAGCTAGCGGTGTTGAAAAAATGGAACATTGACCGCATTAGCATTAACCCGCAATCATATATTCAAGAAACGTTGCGAGCGATCGGCCGTCATCATACGGTTGAAGAGACGATTGAAAAATTTCATCTTGCGCGCGAAGCAGGTATGAACAATATTAATATGGACTTAATTATCGGATTGCCGGGTGAAGGGATTGAGCAATTCCGTTATACGCTCGAACAAACAGAAAAGTTGATGCCGGAGTCGTTGACGGTGCATACGTTGTCGTTTAAACGCGCTTCAGAGATGACGAAAAATAAAGAAAAGTATAAAGTGACGGATCGGGACGAAATTAGTGAAATGATGAAGCGCGCGGAACGATGGACGAAGGAAAAAGGATATGTGCCGTATTATTTATACCGTCAAAAAAACATTCTCGGCAATTTAGAAAATGTCGGTTATGCATTGCCAGGTCAAGAAAGCATTTATAATATTATGATTATGGAAGAACAACAGTCGATCATCGGATTAGGATGTGGGGCATCAAGCAAGTTTGTGCACCCAGAAACAAAAGCGATTACGCATTTTGCTAATCCGAAAGAACCGAAAGTGTATAATGAACATTATGAACATTACACAAATGAAAAATTAAAAATGATGGAACAATTATTTTAGCCCCGACATGATCGGGGCTTTATCGATGAAATAAAATGAGTTTACCGCTTGATGTCGTGCAACGATGCGTTTTATGTTCTAACTGTTTCTCTTTTAATTTTTGCTCGCCGATTCGTTTTGCTTCGTCATCGTTTGCGGCAGTAAATGTTTCATCAAGCAATTTTTCTCCCGTCTTTTCAAAAACGGTTAACGTATATGTTTTCAAATTCCCCACCCCTTTCTTTTCATGTATTCGCTTCTTCATCATCATTTCCTTCTTTTATACTTCTATTTTTCCGGTTGTGCGCATATGTGTAAAGTAAGACAAGCTTAAAGGAGGATATGTATGGTTATTACATTGCTTCTTGTTGGGATTATCATTAGCGGATATATGGCCATTCGTACGGCAAAAGAAGAACGAAAAATAGATGAGAAGTTGTTAGAAAAAGAAGGAGAAGTGTATATGGAGCGCATTCGTCAAGCGCGCCAGCAGCGACAAAAGGCCTTGGAATAACAAGGTCTTTTTTCTTTTTTAAAAATTCACAAAAATTTTTCTTCATTTTTTTGCGTTTCATGTTAGGATATATATTATTACATGACATGAGGGGGAGAAAAGCGTGAAGCGAGCGTACAATTTTAATGCAGGACCGTCAGCTTTGCCGCTAGCTGTGTTAGAGCGAGCGCAAAAAGAATTGCTCAACTTTCGACAAACAGGCATGTCAGTCATGGAACTGAGCCATCGAAGCAAAGAATATGATGCGGTGCATGAGCGCGCAGAAACGTTGTTGCGCAAGCTGATGAACATTCCTGATACGCATGATGTGCTTTTTTTACAAGGAGGAGCAAGTTTACAGTTTTCTATGGTGCCGATGAATTTATTGAAAGAAGGGGAAGTCGGCAACTATGTGTTAACGGACTCATGGTCGGATAAAGCGATGAAAGAGGCAAAAAAAGTAGGAGCAACGCACGTAGCAGCTTCGTCGAAGGAGGAACAATATACGTACATTCCGACGAATATTGAGCTGTCCGAGCGTCCAGCGTATTTGCACATTACGTCGAACAATACGATTGTAGGAACACAATGGCGTGAATTTCCGAACGTGTCTGTTGATTTAATTGCTGATATGTCGAGCGATATTTTAAGCCGCGATATAGATGTGAGCCGTTTTGCGCTCATTTATGCAGGAGCGCAAAAAAATTTAGGACCTTCAGGCGTGACGGTAGTCATTATTCGGAAAGATTTGTTGGCGAAAGGGGACGACCGTTTGCCGACGATGTTAAACTATCGGACGTATAGCGAAAGCCGTTCGTTATATAACACGCCACCGACGTTTGCGATTTATATGTTATCGCTCGTGCTCGAATGGGTAGAGGAACAAGGTGGCGTGCAAGCGATCGAAAAGAAAAATGCGGAAAAAGCCGCGATATTATACCGTTGTATTGATGAAAGTGAAGGATTTTACAAAGGGCATGCAAAAAAAGAAAGCCGTTCGCATATGAATGTAACGTTTACGTTGCCGAATGAGGAGCTCACAAAGAAGTTTTTAGCGGAAGCAAAAGAAAAAGGGTTGATTGGATTAGCAGGTCATCGCTCTGTTGGGGGATGTCGCGCATCTATTTATAATGCGGTTGACATCGAAGCATGTGAAGTGTTAGTGCAATTTATGGAAACGTTCCGAAAAAATATTTTTTGAAAATTTTTATTTTACGTCGACACTTTAAAGTGCTATAATATTGTTAAACTTGTTTACAAGCTGAGAAGAGAAAAGAATGAGATGAGGAGAGATGAGAAATGAATACGAGAACGTTAGTATTATTATCGCTTTTTGTTGGGATCGGTGCGGTGTTGCACGCAGTCATTCCGGGATTTTTCTTTGGGATGAAGCCAGATATGATGTTGACGATGATGTTTTTAGGTATGATGCTCTTCCCGAACAAAACAGCCGTTAGTTTATTAGCGATTGCAACAGGGATCATTTCTGGGGTGACGACAAGCTTCCCTGGGGGATTTATCCCGAACGTCGTTGATAAAATTGTGACGGCTACACTCTGTTTTGGATTGTTAATGCTGTTTAAGACGAAAGTGACGCCAGTAAAAGCGGCATTGCTTACTGCGATTGGCACGTTTATTTCTGGTGCGACGTTCTTGGCCGTTGCTTTAGCGGTTGTCGGTTTGCCAGGAGGAGCAACGTTTGGCGGATTGTTCGTTGCTGTCGTCATTCCAACAGCGTTTGTCAATACGATTGCGATGGTCGTCATTTATCCGATCGTACAATCGCTGATGAGACGAACATATACCGTTCCGCAACAATAATAAAAAGAACCCGATCGTTTATGGTCGGGTTTTCCTTATATCGTTGTTACTGCTGCATGCGTAAAAGTAAAAAGGTAATGGCGATAAAAAAGAGAGCAAGGCTTCCAAATACACTCATGCGTTGCTTTAACACTTTTTTCGGGGGATACATGCGCGCTTTATTCAACATAGAAAACGTGGCAATCGTCAAATACAAAAAGATGAACCCAAGCGTCGCCGTCGCGATGACCATGTTTGTTCCTCCTAGTTCGAAAATTCTATATTTCAATTTATTAAAAAATTCTAATATTTAATACTTTATTATTTATTGTTTTACTGGCATAATAAAAGATAAAAAGAAAGAAATACGAAAAAGTGGGTGGAGAGATGAAAAGCACGGAACGACATTATTCTGTTAAAGAGGCGATGTTATTTAGTCAAAGGGTGGCCCAATTAAGTAAAGCGTTGTGGAAATCAATCGAAAAAGATTGGCAACAATGGATTAAACCATTTGACTTAAACATTAACGAGCATCATATTTTATGGATTGCATACCATTTAAAAGGAGCATCGATTTCTGAAATCGCAAAGTTTGGTGTCATGCACGTATCGACGGCATTTAACTTTTCGAAAAAATTAGAGGAGCGCGGGCTATTGTCGTTTTCGAAAAAAGAAGACGATAAGCGAAATACGTACATTGAGTTGACGGACAAAGGGGAAGAGATTTTATTAAAATTAATGGAGTCGTATGATCCGAAACGGACGTCTGTTCTTCAAGGGATTCAGCCGCTGTACGAATTGTATGGTAAATTTCCAGAAATGTTAGAAATGATGTGTATGATTCGAAATGTGTACGGCGACGATTTTATGGAAATTTTTGAACGTTCCTTTCAAAACATCGACCAAGAGTTTGTTGAAGAAAATGGAAAGTTAAAAAAGAAAGATGAGCAAAAAGAAGAAGTAGCTTCATTCGTTGAGCGTATGTAATAAACGTTGAAACTCTGTCATAAGTGGAACGAATAATTGTTGTTTTTTTAACGCGTCGATCGTCTCAGCAAGTGGAAGGTTCGGATGAAGCGCACCCGCAAATTCATGAAAAAGCGAGGTGAAAATGACGAATCCTTCCTCTTTTTGTTGTTTATATTGTTCACTTAATTGTTCGCAAAGGCGCAACGTATGTTCAACTTCTTCTTTTGTCAAGCCATACCGAATGACGAGCGCATAAAATGGCTTCGTTTCTGGTACGATCATGTCCAACATGAGCGAACAATAATATTCAAGTTTTTCAATGCGTTGTTCGATGCTCATCTTTCGAAACTCCTTTTGTGTGCTTATGTGTATTATATTTTACAGGAATTGTTGCATAAATGAAATGTCCATTATTGATTTATCAAAAAAATCGTTGTAAAGTAGGGGAGTAAATACATAAAACTAGGAGGGGAATGTTTTGGCGCTTTATTTTATACCCCTTGCGACAATTATACTTTTCATGATCAATCAGCTCACGAATTCACTTTGTATTCAAAAAGAAATTCCAGAAGAAAAACAGCCGAAAGTGTTTCGCACAATTAACGTCCTTATTACGATTTTACTTATTTCTTCCTACATCGAAGTATTATTTGCGTAAAAAAGCTGACAGTGTCCCTGTCAGCTTTCGTTCGTTTAGTATAACCAAGCCGCACCAACGATAATTAATAAAATAAACAACACAACGATTAACGCAAATCCGTTTGCATATCCTACTCCTGCACCCATAGACGACACCTCCTTTCGTATATGAAGGCGTTGCGACGCTTTGACAATGTATTGTATGTCAATAGAGGTGAAATGGTATGGGCGCATACGTGCTTTATTTTAGCTTTCGGAAAAAATATGGTATAGTATGTTTTGTGTACATTTATAGATAGGAGTTGTGAGGAAATGAAAAAATGGACAGTTGCAATGTCGGCAGCGGCAATGCTTGCGCTTTCGGCTTGTAATAACGGATCAGACGTTGTCGTCGAAACGAAGGCAGGCAACATTACAAAAGACGAGCTATATAACGAAATGAAAGAGCGTTTCGGGAAAGATGTGTTGCGCGATCTTGTACATGAGAAAGTGTTAAGCAAAAAATTTAAAGTAACAGATAAAGAAATCGATAAGGAAATCGAAAATTTAAAAGAGATGTATGGCGTTCAATATGATTTAGCGGTGCAACAAAACGGAGAAGAAGCGATTCGCAACATGGTAAAACTTGATTTGTTGCGACAAAAAGCTGCGATGGAAGATATAAAAGTGTCCGATGAAGAATTGAAAAAATATTATAATGAATATAAGCCGAAAGTGAAAGCGAGCCACATTTTAGTGGACGATGAAAAAACAGCAAAAGAAATTAAAGCGAAATTAGAAAAAGGCGAGGATTTTGCGAAATTAGCAAAAGAATATTCGAAAGATACCGCTTCTGCTCAAAATGGCGGCGATTTAGGTTGGTTTGGACCTGGAAAAATGGTTGAAGAATTTGAAAAAGCAGCTTATGCGTTAAAAGTCGGTGAAGTAAGCGACCCAGTGAAAACGCAATTTGGCTACCATATCATTAAAGTGACAGATAAAGAAGAGAAAAAGTCGTTTGATGAAATGAAAGAAGAAATGGAATACGAAGTGAAAAAGAGCAAACTCGATGCATCGAAAGTGCAATCGAAACTCGATAAGCTTATGAAAGAAGCGAATGTCGACATTAAAGACAAATCGTTAAAAGACGCATTAAAAAGCGAATAAAACGTTTATAAGAAAAGCGCAAAGCGCCCGCCTATCGGCGAAGAGCGCACAAGCCCCACCGAGGAGGCTGTTGCCGCCGCAGTGTGGGGCGAAGCGACTCGAGCCGATGGCGCTTGGAGCTAGACATCAACTCCAAATTTTATACTTTCTTATCTTCGAACGAAAGAAGGTGCCCACGAAGGACACCTTCTTTTTATAAACCTTGTTTTATTTGCGAAGCGATATGTTGTAACTCATCAAACGTGTAGTCGCTTTGATGTGATTTCCACACAGCCCCGAATCCATCCCCTTTACCGTATCGCGGAATAATATGCATATGATAATGGAAAACGGTTTGTCCCGCAATTTCTCCGTTGTTGCTTAAAATATTGATGCCTTCTGGGGAAAACTGTTCACGAATCGCATTGGCGATTGTCGGAACGACCTCAAATACACGTTGGGCGATGTCTGAAGTTAATTCATAAATATTTTCTTTATGTACTTTCGGGACGACGAGCGTATGTCCTTTCGTCACTTGGCTAATGTCTAAAAAGGCGATGACATGCTCGTTTTCAAATACTTTTGCGGCAGGAATGTCTCCGTTTATAATTTTACAAAAAATACAGTCGCTCATCATAACGCCACCTTTCTTTCCATTTTGTCTTTATTTTACCACACGATTGTCGTTTCGAAAACGGAAAGAGCAGGATGCGCCTCGCATCCTGCCCATTGAAGAGGGAGCTTCATGATTACGTGTCTTTTGGGAACACCTCATTTACGAGTAGAGTCCGTTACGCGTTTGTGAGTACGACGTTGTTCAAGATGACCATCCCCTTTTTAAGGGAGTGCTTTCGTTGTTACAGGCTAGCTTATGTGCGGCCCGTAGACACCTCATTTCATCGTGTTCTTGAACTTGCTTTGTTGCTCACTGCGACTTGCTACTTGTTTGTCCCTCTTCGCTACTTATCATAACCCGTTTTTCTTTTCGTTATTCATTTGTTAAAATAAAAAATAATGATATGAAGAAAGGAAAGCGACGATGGCGCTATTACAAGTTCAACACATATTCGGGGGCTATACGAAACAAAACATTTTAGATGACGTATCGTTTACTGTACAAAAAGGGGAAGTCGTTGCGTTAATCGGGTTAAATGGGGCAGGAAAAAGCACGACGATTAAACATATTATCGGCTTCATGCAACCACGTAAAGGGACGATTACGATCAACGACATAACGTTTCAAGACGACCCAGAACAATATCGGGCGCAATTTACATACATTCCCGAAATGCCTGCTTTATACGAAGAATTAACGTTAGAAGAACATTTACGCCTCACTGCTATGGCTTATGGCGTATCGGATGAAGCGTATGAACAGCGCGTGTCAACATTGTTGAAGGCGTTTCGGCTTGAGAAAAAATTGAATGCGTTCCCTGCGTTTTTTTCAAAAGGGATGAAACAAAAAGTGATGATTATGTGCGCTTTTTTAGTAGACGTCCCGCTTTATATCATTGATGAACCGTTTGTTGGATTAGATCCGCTCGCCATTCAAGCGTTGCTTCAGCTTATTGAGGAGAGAAAAAAAGAAGGGGCAGGCATTCTTATGTCAACGCACATTTTAGCGACAGCAGAGCGGTATTGTGATTCGTTTGTCATTTTACATAACGGACAAATAAAGGCAATCGGATCATTGCCGATGCTTCAAGAACAGCTACATATGCCTCATGCGACGTTAGATGATATATACATCGAATTAACAAAGGAAGAGACGAACGATGATTGATGGAAAACAGTTATGGAAACAGCGAATGGCCGCTCATATGGCGGAAGTGAGACGATACGGTCGATATATGTTTAATGATCATTTATTGCTCGTCTTATTTATTAGTATCGGGGCGGGTGCGGTATTTTATAAGCGGGCAGTCGATGAACTGACGTCGTTTCCTTACGCGATCGTTGCGGCGCTTCTGCTCGCTTTTGCGGTGACGCAAGGCGGGGTGCGGACGTTCGTCAAAGAAGCCGATGCGGTGTTTCTTCTTCCGGTGGAAAGACGGCTCCGCCCTTATTTTTGGCGCGCAGTGGGATATAGTTTTTTTCTTCACTTGTCCGTTTCGCTTGCTGTCTTCGTCGTTCTTTTGCCTCTTCATGTGAAGTTTTCCGTTCAGCCATTTTCAGTTGTCGCGATAGCGATTGTGTTATTAACGGGGTGGAATACGTTCGTTCAATGGCAAGAGGAGGCACGAATCGGGCGAGATCGCTTTCACACATTCGTTCGCTTTTTTGTGAACGTGACGTTATTTTATTTTTTATTATTGAAACAATATGTATGGATGCTTGTCCCTTTATTGTTCATGGTCATCATTGCGCGACATGTAAACTTAAAAGGGAGAAAAAACGGAGTGCAATGGGAACAGCTGCTTGCAGATGAGCGAAAGCGAATGCAAGCATTTTATCGGCTCGCACATGCGTTTGTCGATGTTCCATACATCAAACATACAGTCAAAAAACGAACGTGGCTTCGTTTCTTTTTCCGTTTACTCGATCGTTCACATATGCGACCGTATACGTATTTGTATGTACGCACCTTTTTCCGCGCAGGCGACTATTTCGGTTTGTTCGTTCGCTTAACAGCGATCGGTAGCATCTTTATTTTTACGTTGCCTCGCGGTGTAGAGTGGTTTGCTCTTTTGTGTGCTTATGCCACAGCGCTTCAACTGCTTTCGATTCGTTCGTATCACCGAGGTCATTCCCTGTTGTTTCTTTATCCGTTGTCGCCTCATGAGGCGCGTCGGTCGTTTATGCTCGTACTACTTGTTATTGGGATGAGCCAGGCGCTTATTTTTGCGATGGTTGCATATATCGCTCACAGCGTTTTTGTTATGCTATGGACGTTTTTTGTTGTTTTTATTTGTTATGTTGCGGTGATATTTTATGTCGGAAAGAAACGAGAAGCGGTTTAAAACGGCTTCTCGTTTTTTTTCATATAATTGATTGCTGTAAGACCAAGCGTTTTTGCTGCAATAAGCATGGCTCGTTCATCGAAATCAAATTTCGGATGATGGTGCGGATAGGCGATCGTTGTTGTTTCCGCTTTTGCGCCTGTAAAGAAAAACGTTCCTTTTACATGTTGTAAATAGTAAGCGAAATCTTCTCCGCCCATATGTGGCTGAATTTCAACGACATTGGTTACGTCTTCTATTTCACGAGCGGTAGCGACGAGAAATTTCGTTTCGTCTTCATGGTTTACAACGGGTGGATAGCCGCGCATATACGTGTATTCGTACGTACAACCGTTGGCGATGCAAGTCCCTTTGACAATTTGTTCAATTTCCCTTTCAATGTCATTGCGCACTTGTTCAGAAAATGTGCGCACTGTCCCGACTAATGTCGCGCGGTCAGCAATCACGTTAAATGCGTTGTCGGAAACGAAAGAGCCGATCGAAACAACAGCAGGTTCAAGCGGATCGACGCGTCGGCTGACGATTTGCTGCAAATGCAGGACAAGCTGTGATGCAGTAACGATCGCATCTTTCGTTTTGTGAGGTTCTGCGCCGTGACCGCCAGAGCCTTGAATAACAATTTGGAACCGGTCTGCAGCTGCCATGATCGGCCCTGTACGATATTGAATGACACCTGTTGGCTCTGTTGCCCATAAATGTGTGCCAAAAATGGCGTCTACTCCTTCTAAACAACCGTCTTCAATCATCGCTTTTGCTCCGCCTGGTGCGTATTCTTCTGCGTGCTGATGAATGCACACGATCGTGCCGCTCCAATGCTCGCGCAATTCATAAAGCGCCTTAGCAAGCACAAGCAACGTGGCCGTATGTCCATCATGTCCACATGCGTGCATGACACCCGGAACGGTCGATTTGTAAGGGACATCTTTTTCATCTTGAATCGGGAGAGCATCGAAGTCCGCCCGAAGTGCTACTGTTTTTCCGCCTTGTTGGCCGTGGATGGTGGCGACTACTCCATTTCCTCCGACATTTGTTCGAACAGGAATGCCGAGTTGTTTATAATAATTGGCAATATACGCGGCTGTTTTATACTCTTGAAACGATAGCTCAGGATGTTGATGGAAATGGCGACGAATCGCCACCATGTCGTCATAATATTCGTGAAGTTTATGAAATAACAACGTTTTCATACGCACGATCCTTTCTGTTTTT
The DNA here is from genome assembly GCF_011006755.1 of Anoxybacillus sp. MB8. Taxonomy (NCBI): domain Bacteria; kingdom Bacillati; phylum Bacillota; class Bacilli; order Caryophanales; family Anoxybacillaceae; genus Anoxybacillus; species Anoxybacillus sp. MB8. The sequence goes on along the minus strand of NZ_RXXX01000018.1, from coordinate 31,600 downwards.
TTCCATTATACCATCGTTGACAAACGTTCGAAAACAATGTAATATACCCATATACGTATTTAGGAGGAGAGCATATGAGCACATGGGTGAATGTTGTTTTCATTATTTTACTCATTTACTTCGTTGCGACGAAAATGTTGCCGACAAAAGGTGTTGAACATATCACGCCAGATGAGTTAAAAAGCAAACTAAAAGAAACGAAAAATCGTCAATTCGTCGATGTACGCACACCGGCAGAATATCGCGCTCGCCATATTCGCCAATTTAAAAACGTGCCGCTTCATGAGCTATCTGCAAAATTGCACGAACTTGATCGGGAAAAAGAAACGATTGTTATTTGCCAAAGCGGCATGCGCAGCAATCAAGCAGCGAAAATATTAGTGAAAAATGGTTTTAAGCGCGTCGTCAATGTGCGTGGCGGCATGAACGCTTGGAACGACTAAAGGCTGACGAGATGTCAGCCTTCTTTTACGACTGTATATGTTGTCACATAGGATGGACGCGGGAAAATGGAGCGTTGTTGATCAATTCCTTCTTCTGTGCCACGTTTTTGATGCGCTTTTTCATACGCTTTTGATTGTTGCCAACGGCGAAAGGCACTTTCGTTTTCCCACATCGTCATAATGACGTATGTATCGCTTTTTAACGGACGTAAGACGCGAATGGCGATAAATCCTGGTTCTTGTTCAATTAAGCGCGCCCGCTGTTGAAACCGATGTTCAAATAGCGGTCTTCCTTCATCGGTGACAGGAATGTTATTACACACAACAAACGTCCCTCCGAATGATCCGACAGCATCAAGTACTTCATACGGACGCGGCTCATGAAAGACGCTTTTTCCTTCCGTCTCATGAATGAGCATTCCGTTTTCTCCATCGCATACGAGCAACATCTGCTCGCTCGGATATTGATTGCGCAATCGTTGTAAATAATCGATCGTACCATTTGTTATAAATACGTACACGAACATCCTCTCCTTTCATCCACTACTCGTATTTTATCACTTTCTTTTCTTCTTGGCGATTTCATGAACGTTGCGTATTATTACTACCCAGACGGTGAAAAAATCGGTATAGTTGTGTTAGTGGAAACAAATCAGTTATTTCGCTACACTATAATATAAGCGATTACATAATGTGAAAGGATGGACATGATGATTAAAAACGATACATTTTTACGCGCTTGTCGCGGAGAAGCGACGGAATACGTTCCAGTTTGGTACATGAGACAAGCAGGACGTTCACAACCAGAATATCGGGCTTTAAAGGAGAAGTATTCCCTTTTTGAAATTACTCATCAACCAGAGCTATGTGCGTACGTGACACGTTTGCCTGTCGAACAATATAACGTCGATGCGGCGATTCTTTACAAAGATATTATGTCACCGCTTCCAGCCATCGGGGTTGACGTTGATATTAAAGCGGGAATTGGACCGGTCATTGCGAATCCAATTCGCTCTCTTGCCGATGTCGAACGCCTCGGTGAAATCGATCCAGAAAGTGATGTACCGTACGTGCTTGAAACGATTCGAATATTAACGAAAGAGCAACTGACTGTGCCGTTAATTGGTTTTGCCGGTGCACCGTTTACATTAGCGAGCTACATGATTGAAGGTGGGCCGTCGAAAAACTATAATAAAACGAAAGCGTTTATGTATGCAGAACCGAAAGCATGGTTTGCACTGATGGATAAACTAGCGGATATGACGATTCGTTACGTCAAAGCGCAAATTCGCGCAGGAGCAAGCGCGATTCAAATTTTCGATTCATGGGTCGGAGCGGTGAACGTTGCCGATTATCGTCAATTTATTAAACCGACGATGGAGCGTATTTTTACAGCACTTCGCGACGAAAATGTGCCGCTTATTATGTTCGGTGTCGGTGCAAGTCATTTAGCGAAAGAATGGCATGACTTGCCGCTTGACGTCGTCGGTTTAGATTGGCGTTTACCAATTCGTGAAGCGAAAGACATGGGACTAACGAAAGCGCTCCAAGGCAACTTAGATCCAGCCGTGTTGCTTGCGCCATGGGAAGTGATTGAAGCGCGCGTGAAACAAATTTTAGATGAAGGAATGGCACATGAAGGTGGGTACGTATTTAACTTAGGGCATGGCATTTTCCCACAAATTCAGCCGGAGACGTTAAAACGGCTTACGGCGTTTATCCATGAATATTCAGCAAAAAGAAAAGGATGAATGAACGATGTCAAAAAAAGTCATGGGACTGCTTGTCATGGCGTATGGTACGCCATACAAAGAGGAGGATTTAGAGCGATATTATACACATATTCGTCACGGTCGCAAACCGTCGGAAGAAATGTTGGCCGATCTTCGTGAGCGATATGAAGCGATCGGGGGGATTTCTCCGCTTGCGGCCATTACGAAGGAACAGGCGGAAAAGCTTGCTGAACGGCTAAATGAAGTGCAAGATGACGTTGAATTTCGCGTATACTTAGGGTTGAAGCATATTGAACCGTTCGTTGAAGATGCCGTTCGGCAAATGTATGAAGACGGCATAACAGAAGCGGTTTCGATCGTATTAGCCCCACATTTTTCAACATTTAGCGTCAAATCGTACAACGGGCGAGCGAAAGAAGAAGCGGCTCGTTTAGGTGGACCGACATTGACGTGTGTGGAAAGTTGGTATACTGAGCCAAAATTTATTCAATATTGGGCAGATCGAGTAAAAGAAACGTATGCAACGATGTCTGAGCAAGAACGAAACAAAGCTGTATTAATTGTGTCAGCGCATAGCTTGCCTGAAAAAATTATTGCTATGGGAGATCCGTATCCGAAACAGCTACAAGAAACAGCAGATTTGATTGCGAAAGAAGCAGGTGTTTCCGAGTATGTGATCGGATGGCAAAGTGCAGGGAATACGCCAGAGCCGTGGTTAGGCCCTGATGTGCAAGATTTAACACGACAATTATACGAAGAAAAGAAATACGAGGCGTTTGTATATGTTCCAGCGGGGTTTGTCGCAGATCATTTAGAAGTATTATACGATAACGACATTGAATGTAAGCAAGTAACGGACGAATTAGGGGTAAGTTACTATCGTCCACCGATGCCAAATGCGCATCCACAGTTTATTGACGCCCTTGCAACCGTTGTTTTAAACCATTTACGTAAAGAAGGCGAGTCATTATGAAAAAGAAAGTCGTCATTATTGGCGGTGGAATGACGGGATTGACAGCTGCGTATTACTTGCAAAAAGAAGCGCGAGAAAATCAGCTGCCGATTTCGTGTGAATTAATTGAAGCGAGCCATCGACTTGGAGGAAAAGTGCAAACGGTGTATCGCGACGGGTTTGTTATTGAACGCGGTCCAGACTCTTTTTTAGCACGAAAAATGAGCGCTTCACGTCTTATTCACGAAGTCGGGCTTGAAAAAGAACTTGTGCATAACACGGCCGGTCAATCGTACATTTTAGTGAATCGAACGCTACATCCGATTCCGGGCGGAGCGGTGATGGGGATCCCGACAAAGCTTGCCCCGTTTGTCGTGACGCGTCTTTTTTCTCCGTTTGGCAAGCTTCGTGCCGCTGCTGACTTTGTTTTGCCGCCGTTGAAAACAGAAGGAGATGTATCGCTCGGTCAGTTTTTCCGTCGTCGTCTCGGCAATGAAGTTGTCGATCGGTTAATCGAGCCTTTACTATCGGGCATTTATGCGGGGGATATCGATCAGTTAAGCTTAATGGCGACATTCCCTCAATATTTCCATTTAGAGCAAAAGCACGGAAGTCTTGTGCTAGGGATGAAACGATCGATGCCAAAGCAAAAAACGAAACAAAAAAGCGACAAAGGCATTTTCCAAACGTTAAAAACAGGGTTGTCATCGCTCGTTGATGCCATAGAGCAAAAGCTCGAAAAAGGAACCGTGCATAAAGGGGTACGTGTTGAGCTCATTGAAAAGATAGATGACCGATATGTGTTAACGTTAAGCAACGGAGAGAAAAAAGAAGCGGATAGCGTCATCGTTGCGGTTCCACATCAATCGTTAACATCGCTTTTTCCGAACGAACCGATGTTTTCTTCTTTTGAAACGATGCCATCTACATCTGTCGCAACGGTCGCATTAGCCTTTCCGAAAGAGGCGGTAGCAAAAGATATGAACGGAACAGGATTTGTCGTTTCACGAGATAGCGACTATACGATTACGGCATGTACGTGGACGCATAAAAAATGGCCGCATACGACACCAGAAGGCTACGTGTTGTTGCGTTGTTATGTCGGGCGCCCTGGAGATGAAGCGATCGTTGAACAAACAGATGATGATATTGTCCAAGTGGTGATGGACGATTTAAATAAAGTGATGAACATAACGATGAAACCGATGTTTTCGATCGTAACGCGTTGGAAACAATCGATGCCGCAATATACTGTCGGTCATCGCGAGCGAATCGAGCGCGTCAAACAAAATATGCAACAACATCTTCCGGGCATCTTTTTAGCGGGAAGTTCATATGAAGGTCTCGGACTTCCGGATTGTATTGATCAAGGGGAAGAAGCGGTAAAAAAAGTGTTGCACTATTTATGTTACACGAAGGAAAAGGTGTCTTCTTAAAATAAGGCACCTTTTTTGTTGCAACTGTATGTTGTTTATGTTACGATATAAAACGAAATGACCAAAATGTTCATTTAGTCAAAACAAAGGATGAACGCCTATGTCGGAAAAAAGAAAACAAATTATTGAAGCGGCAGCGAAGTCGTTTTCGCTTTTTGGATATAAAGCGACGACGATGGACCAAGTAGCGAAAATGGCGAACGTTGGAAAAGGAACGATTTATACGTTTTTTAAAAGCAAAGAAGAGCTGCTTGAAGAGATCGTTTCTTCCATCATTTCTGAAATTAAGTGTGAGGCGGATGCAGCGATTGATCCACGCTTATCGTTTAACGAAAACGTACAACGTGCTTTGCAGCGTATTTTTACGTTTCGCAAAGAGCACGAACTGACGATAAAGCTTTTACAAGAAGTTCGTGATATTGGCACGCCAGCTGTGCGAGACGTCATGAAGCGACTTGATCGTGAAATGATCGCATACATTCGCGAAAAAATTGAAGAGGCGATGGCAAAAGGGGAAATTCGTTCGTGCGATGTGGAATTAACGGCGTTTTTAATGTTTAAAATGTATATCGCTTTAAACGTCGAATGGGAAAAAGAGCATGAGCCATTGTCCCGACAAAAAATTGCCGAGCTGTTTGATTTATATTTGTTAAAAGGATTATCTCCGAGATGATCCTTCTCTTTTTTGTAAGAAATGACTAAATGAACAAATTGGTCAATGTTTTAAAAAGGGGGTTGAGCAAATTGTTGATGAAAGAAATAAAAGCGGTCACGTCCAATCGGAAAGTGCTCATTCCGATTATCGCTGTGTTGTTTATTCCGCTTTTATATAGCGGCATGTTTTTATGGGCGTTTTGGGATCCGTACGATCATTTAGATGATTTACCTGTCGCTGTTGTAAACAAAGACAAAGGAGCAACGTTTGAAGGAAAAGAGCTCCATATTGGTGACGATCTTGTCGATAAGTTAAAAGAAAAGAAGCAGTTTAATTGGCATTTTGTAAATGAACAAGAAGGGGAAAAAGGGTTAAAAGAACAACGATATTATATGCTCATTGAAATTCCTGAACATTTTTCACAACATGCTACGACGTTACAAGATGATCACCCGAAAAAACTGCAACTCATTTACAAGCCAAATGAAGGATTTAACTTTTTATCTGCCCAAATTGGCGCAACGGCAGTTGAAAAAATAAAAACGGAAGTAGCAAAAACATTAACTGAAACGTACGCAGAAAACATGTTAGAGAGCGTAAAAACGTTGGCAGATGGGTTAACAAAAGCGAGCGACGGGGCAGAAAAGTTGCATGATGGACTCGTTGATGCAAAAGAAGGAACGGATAAACTATATGATGGCATGAACAAAGCGCAAGATGGCTCGAACGAATTGTATCGCCATTTAGCGACACTTGCGGAAAAATCAATCGCATTTACCGACGGATTGCATCAAGCGGCTGACGGTTCAATGCAAGTGCAAACAGGCGTCCAAACGCTTCATGACGGAATGAAGCGCATGATGGATGGGCAAGGACAGTTGGTTGCTGGAGCGCAGCAAGCAAAAGAAGGGACAGAAACACTTGCTTCAGGAGCGAATCGTGTTCTTGAAGGAATGAAAACACTCGATGAACGCATGCCGCAACTGTTGCAAGGTTCGGAGCAATTGAGCGGGGGAGCAGAAAAGCTAGCGACATCGCTTGCCGAGTGGCAACAAGGAGCTACGCAAGTACAAACAGGTGCCGCGCAAGTGACAAGCGGATTAGAGCAGTTAGCTGTCCAACTTGATGCCCTTATCGCGCAAACGTCAGATCCAGCGCAAAAAGCGGTATATGAGCAATTAAAACAAAATATTGTGCAACTATCATTAGGAAACAAACAAGTGGAAAACGGAATGGCCCAGTTAAACGACGGTGCCAAAGCGTTGCAAACAGGGGCAACATCGTTAAGTTATGGGGCGAAGCAGTTACATGAAGGACATATCGCTCTCGATCGCGGCGTAAACGAGTTGCTTGCCGGACAACAACAGTTGGCAAATGGTGCAAATGCGTTAGCGAACGGACAAGAAAAGCTTGTTTTAGGCATGAATACGTTGTATGAAAAAATGAAAGAAGCGGAGCAAGGAACAGCAAAGCTTGCTTATGGCGGCAAAACGCTCGCCTCTGGATTGCAAGTTCTTGCGGACGGTGCTGATCAACTTCAAAATGGTGCACATCGATTGGCAGATGGTTCGCAACAATTGGCAAGCGGAATGAATGAATTAACGAGCGGAACAGGGAAATTGCAAGATGGCATGAATCAATTGGCAGATGGCTCGAAAGAACTAGCAAATAAACTAAAAGAAGGTGCCGAAAAAGCAAGCGATGTGAAGGCAAATGAAGATGTATACAACATGTTTGCTGAACCGGTGAAAGTAAAAAATGAAAAAATGAATGAAGTGCCAAACTACGGAACAGGGTTTACGCCATATTTCTTATCGTTAGGATTGTTTGTTGGGGCTCTTTTACTTTCAATCGTCTTTCCACTTCGCGAGCCAGCCGAAGTGCCACGTTCGCCATTTAGCTGGTTTTTTGCGAAATTTGGTGTACTCATGATCGTCGGTGTTTTGCAAGCACTTCTTGCCGATAGCGTATTGCTTCTCGGGCTCGATTTGCATGTAAAAAGCGTTCCTTTATTTATCATCTTTAGCATTGTGACAAGCATTTCCTTTTTATCTGTTATTCAATTTCTCGTTACCGTTTTTGGGGATCCTGGGCGATTTATCGGTATTGTTGTATTAATTTTACAATTAACAACAAGTGCTGGAACGTTCCCGCTTGAGTTAATTCCACGCTCATTGCAACTATTTAACGCATGGCTTCCAATGACATATTCCGTTTTCGGATTAAAAGCGGTCATTTCAAGCGGAGATTTCTCATTTATGTGGGAAAATGTCGGTAAATTGCTTATGTTTATCGTTGTCATGATGGCTGGAACAATGACGTATTTTACTATTCAACATCGTCGACAATTTACAACGATCGTTGAACAAGCTTCTGAGGCGTAAGACGCTTCAGAAGCTTTTTTGTAATGAAAAAAATTTTTAAAAAATTAACTTGCATATACAAGATGATGTGAGTATAATATGAATATGAAAACGATTTCATTCGTTTCTTTTCGATTGAAATAAGGGGGAATGGGAGGATGGCGACGATTGAAGATGTCGCCAAGCTAACGGGGCTTTCACGGACGACCATTTCGCGCGTCATAAACAATCACCCGTACGTGTCAGAAGAGAAACGAAAGCTCGTGCTTGAAGCGATGGAGAAGCTAGGATATGTGCCTAATTCTTCGGCGAGAAGTTTGCGGAATCAAAAAACGAGCATTTTAGCATTATTTATTCCGCGTATTACAAATCCGTTTTTTAGCGAACTTGTCGAAGCGACCGAAATAGCAGCAGCGGAACATGGCTATCAGCTTATTATTTGTCAAACGCGCTATTCGCCGGAAAAAGAATTAAACTATATGAATTTATTAAAGACAAAGCAAGTAGATGGAGTCATTTTAGCTTCTATCCAAAATGAGTGGAAACAGCTGAAGCCTTTTTTACAGTATGGGCCGATCGTTCTTTGCAACGAGTTTGATGATTGTGCAAACGTTCCAACCGTTCGGCTCGATCAAGTGTACGGGGGATACATAGCGACGAAACATTTGCTTGAACAAGGTCATACGAAAATCGCGTATTGTTCTGGTGGCTATCGAAGCAATGTAGCCAAATCGCGTGAAATTGGTTTTAAAAAAGCGTTAGCGGAATATAAGCTTACATTTGATGAACGATACGCTTTTCGCGATGCGTTTCACATTGCTGACGGGAAGCGCGTATTTCGACAAATGATGGCGCTTTCCAATCGGCCGACTGCCGTATTTACCGGAAGCGATGAAGTAGCGGCTGGCATTATATCAGAAGCATTGGCGTGCGGCTATCGCATCCCTAAAGATTTAGCGGTCGTCGGTTTTGATAATCAAGCGATTACAGAGCTAACGAATCCGACAATTACGACGGTGCATCAACCTGTGAAACAAATGGCGCAAAAAGCAGTCGATATTATCGTAGAAAAAATTCAGACGAAAAAATATGACACGCAAGAAATTTACGAATTTCCACTTCAACTGATTGTTCGCGCATCGACAGTTGGTAGCGAGCTTCACCAAAGTGAAGCTTGACATACATTTCATTTTAAAAATAAGGGGGATTTTTTCATGAAGAAAGCAACGAAATTTTCTTCTGCATTGTTAGCGCTTACGCTCGGTTTGACAGCTTGCTCTGGCGGTCAAGACACAGACAAGAAGGAAACAACGGATAAAAAAGACGATGCAAAAAAATCTGAAGAAGTTGTAAAAATCGTGTATGCTCGCGGGAAAGATGCGACAAAAGCGACAGAAGAAATCGTAAAAGCGTTTGAAGCAAAATATCCAAACATTGACGTCGAATTTCGTGAAATGCCTTCCGACACAGGAGCACAGCACGATGCGTACGTTACGATGTTAAACGCGAAATCATCGGAAATTGACGTCATGGACTTAGACGTTATTTGGCCAGCGGAGTTTGCGCAAGCTGGATATGTTCTTCCACTCGATCGTTTCATCGAAAAAGACGGCATTGATTTAAGTGCATACAACCAAGGTGCACTTGCAGCTGGAAACTTTGACGGAAAACAATGGGCGATGCCAAAATTTATTGACACAGGACTATTATTTTATCGTAAAGACATTGTACCAGAAGATAAAGTGCCAAAAACATGGGATGAATTGTTAGCAGCTGCTCGCGAGTTTAAAGGACAAGGCGGCACACAATTCGGATACTTAATGCAAGCGAAACAATACGAAGGATTAGTATGTAACGCGATTGAATTTATTGCGGCATACGGTGGAAAAATCGTCGATGAAAACAACAACGTTGTCGTCAACAGCCCTGAAACAATTAAAGGGTTAAAGAAAATGGTTGAAATTGCAACGTCTGACGTTGTGCCAAGCAACATTACAACATTTACAGAACCAGAATCTCATACAGCGTTTATTGAAGGTCAATCGCCATTTATTCGCAACTGGCCATACCAATACGCATTAGCAAACGATCCAGAGCAATCAAAAATCGTTGATAAAGTTGGCGTTGCGCCACTACCTGCTGGTGATAAAGGTTCAGCTGCTGCATTAGGTGGATGGATGACAGCGATTAACGCATATTCAAAAAATAAAGAAGCAGCTTGGGAATTTGTGAAGTTTATGACTGGTCCAGAAGGTCAAAAAATTTCTGCGATTTACGGCGGTTTAGCGCCAACGCTTCCAGAACTATTTAAAGACGAAGAAGTGTTAAAAGCGAACCCATTCTTTGCAGAAGAAGGATTTGTTAACGGATTAAATGCAGCGGTACCGCGTCCAGTTGTACCAAACTATCCAGAAGTATCTGAAATTATTCAAATTAACGTATCAAAAGCAATTGCAGGACAAATTACAGTAGAAGAAGCTGTTGCGAATATGGAAAAAGAAATTAAAGCAGTGATGCAGTAGTTACACGTTAGCCTTCAGCCTCATATGAGCGCTGAAGGCTAAATCCTTTGCATAAAGGGGGAACAACGAGTGAAAAACGAAAAAAAATCGGAGCGCCGTTTAGCGTATATTCTTGTCGCTCCATCGCTTTTGCTTATTTTAGCTGTCGCCATTTGGCCGGTTATTCAGTCGTTTTATTTCAGCTTATTTGACTATCGTCTGAACAACCCAGCGAAATCTTCTCTCCATCTTGATTACAGTTTAAACTTAGAACGATATTTAGAAAGTTATCCGTTTTTAATGAGCGCATTAAAACAAGAAATAACGCAAGCGACGGGTGATGAAAAAGAGCAGTTAACATCAATACAACAAAAACTGCAAAAAGTAGATGAAGAAATTCGGGCGGATGAAGAAGTAGCGAAACGATATGAGCAAATAGATGAAATTTTAAACAATTTTGAAGTGCCAAGCGAAGACATAAAAATCGTTTCTATTGATGAACAAGCGGCACAACATTTAACAAAAACGATTAACGAAACGAAACAAACGTTAAAAACGTTAAACGAAAACGGACAATTGAAGCAAGGGGACAAATTGACAGGGCTTGCAAACGGGCTAAGCGGAGCGGTCATTGAACCGAACTTTGTCGGTCTCGCTCATTATAAAAACTATTTAAGCGATGCTCGTTTATGGAAAGCGCTTTGGAATACAACGGTATTTACCGTCATTTCTGTTTCGATTGAATTAGTGCTCGGTTTAGCGATTGCGTTGCTTATTAATAAAGCGTTTTTCGGCCGCGGACTTGTCCGGGCAACGATTTTAATTCCGTGGGCGATTCCGACAGCGGTGTCTGCATTAATGTGGAAGTTTTTATATGACGGACAAAATGGGATTGTCGCAAAATATTTTGCGGATATCGGCATCATCAATAATATGAGTGAACTATTAACGACAGGTGCGGGAGCGATGTTTGCCGTCATTTTTTCTGACGTATGGAAAACAACACCGTACATGGCATTATTGCTGCTTGCCGGATTGCAAACGATTCCGAGCTCCTTATACGAAGCAGCATCGATTGACGGAGCGACAAAGTGGCAACAGTTTGTCAAAATTACGTTACCGCTTTTGAAATCAAGCATTCTCGTTGCGCTTTTGTTCCGTACGCTTGATGCGTTCCGTGTATTTGACTTAATTTTCGTATTAACAGGTGGCGGACCAGCGAACTCGACAGAAACGATTTCGATTTTAGCGTATAAAGTGATGTTCTCGCAAACAAACTTCGGTGGCGGTTCAGCGTTAGCGGTGATCGTGTTCATTTGCGTAGCGATCATTTCGACGATTTACATTAAATTTTTAGGTGCTGACCTCATTTCTGATCGAAAATAGGAGGTGCAACGATGCAAAAGAAAGCCGGTCCATTGTTTTATGTGTTTTTATTTGTTTTCGTTTTTTTAGTCATGTTTCCATTTTTATGGATTTTATTAAGTTCGATTAAGCCGTTAAGCGAATTGTTTGGTGAAGAAGCGTTTAACTGGTTTACGAGCCATCCGACGTTAAAAAGTTACGTCTCTGTTTTCGTCAATTATCCGTTTGTAAAATATTTATGGAACAGCACAGTCATTGCGACGATTACGACTGTATACACCGTCTTTGTCGCTGCGTTTGCCGCGTATGCGATTGCGCGCCTAGATTTTAAAGGGAAGTCGATCATTTTAGGTATCGTGTTATCGGTATCGATGTTCCCGCAAATTGCGACCATTTCGCCGATTTACATGTTTGTGAAAAAGTTTGAGTTGACGAATAGTTATTTAGGATTAATTATTCCGTACACGACGTTTGCGTTGCCGCTTTCCATTTGGCTATTAGTGACGTTTTTCCGTAAAATTCCGTTTGATTTAGAAGAAGCAGCGAAAATGGACGGGGCAACACCGCTACAAACGTATTTTAAAGTGATTTTGCCGCTCGCTGTACCAGGCATTTTTACAACGTCGATTCTCGTTTTTATTGCGGCGTGGAATGAATTTTTATTTGCGTTAACGATTAACACAGCAGAAGACTATAAAACGGTGCCAGTCGGTATCGCGATGTTTCAAGGGCAATATACAATTCCTTGGGGCGAAATTTCAGCAGCGACAGTTATTGTAACGATTCCGCTCGTCATTATGGTATTATTATTCCAACGTCGTATTGTTTCAGGTTTAACGTCTGGTTCAGTGAAAGAATAATGGAGAGGGGAAAAGGAAATGGAATCGATTCCAAAAACGAAACAATGGTGGAAAGAAGCGGTCGTGTATCAAATTTATCCGCGCAGTTTTAAAGATTCAAACGGGGATGGGATCGGTGATTTGCGCGGGATTATTGAAAAGCTAGATTATTTACAAGAGCTCGGTGTCGATGTCGTTTGGTTGTCACCTGTTTATCAGTCGCCAAACGATGATAACGGCTATGACATTAGCGACTATCAAGACATTATGGACGAATTTGGGACGCTATCTGATTGGGACGAACTGCTTCGTGAAATGCATGCGCGTGGCATGAAGTTAGTGATGGATTTAGTTGTGAACCATACGTCTGATGAACATCATTGGTTTATTGAATCGCGCAAGTCAAAAGATAATCCGTACCGCGACTATTACATTTGGCGTCCGGGGAAAGACGGAAAAGAACCGAACAATTGGCAATCATTTTTCAGCGGTTCGGCATGGCAATACGATGAGGCGACAGGGGAATATTATTTACATTTATTTTCGAAAAAACAGCCGGATTTAAACTGGGAAAACGAAAAGGTGCGCGAAGAAATTTTTAATATGATGACATGGTGGCTAGATCGCGGCATTGACGGATTTCGCATGGACGTCATTAACTTGTTGTCAAAAGTCGAAGGTTTACCAGATGCGCCGGTGACGAATCCGAATGACCGTTATCAATGGGGCGGACAATATTTTGTTAACGGACCGAAGTTAATGGACTATTTGCGTGAAATGAAAGAAAAAGTGTTAAGTAAATACGACATTATGACGGTCGGAGAAACGCCGATGGTGACGACGGAAGATGCGATTCAATTTACAAATGAGCAAGACGGTGTCATGAATATGTTATTTCAATTTGAGCATATGGACGTCGATTCGAAGCCGGGAAGTCATCTTGGGAAGTGGGATATTCAACCCTGGAAACTGACAGATTTGAAAAAAATTATGAGCAAGTGGCAAGTGGAGTTGCACGGAAAAGGATGGAATTCGCTTTATTTAGAGAATCATGATCAACCACGTTCCGTATCTCGTTTTGGCGATGATAAAACGTATCGGGTCGAAAGTGCAAAAATGTTGGCGACATGGCTACATATGATGCAAGGGACGCCATACATTTATCAAGGACAAGAAATTGGCATGACAAATGTTGCGTTTCCGTCCATTGAATATTATCGCGACGTTGAAACAATAAATTTATGGAACGATGTCGTTGTGAACAAAGGATACGACCCAGATCAAATATTAAAAGCGATTCATTATCGTGGTCGTGACAATGCACGTACGCCGATGCAATGGGATGCCACAGAACATGCTGGATTTACGACAGGCACGCCGTGGATTCATGTCAATCCGAATTATCGCGACATTAACGTTGAACAAGCGTTAAAAGATGAGAACTCGGTATTCCATTATTACAAAAAGCTGATTCGTCTTCGAAAAGAACATCCGATTATCGTGTACGGATCATACGAGTTATTGCTTGAAGACGATGAACAAATTTACGCATATTTGCGCAAGTTCAACGATGAACAGCTGCTCGTGGTAACAAACTTTAGTAGCGACCAGCCGACATTTACATTGCCATCACACGTGACGTTTACGGAAAAACAGCTGCTCATTAGCAACTATGCAGTTGACGAAAATGAACCGATTGAAACAATTGTGCTAAAACCGTATGAAGCACGTGTATATAAGTTAAAGTAAAAAGCAGCCACGCTGGCTGCTTTTTACTTTAGCAAGAAACGTTTAAGCAATGAACGCAAACATTGCCATAACATTCATGTTGCTCTTCCATTTCTTTCCCGCATTCGCAACATGTTTTCGGAGGTAACTTTTTATAAAATTCAGACATTTTTTCTAGCATAGTTCCCCATCCCCTTCGTTTTTGTTAATCTCATTGTATTATAACAGATACACATTTGTCAATAGTTGTTTTATAACATTTGTATATGTGAAATGGAGACGAAAATTTGGTATTGTGTAGGTGTACACAATTTCAATAGGAAGGGTGAATACATATGAAAGTGACAGTGATCGGTTATTGGGGAGCATTTCCGAAAAAAAATGAAGCGACATCGTGTTATTTGTTCGAACATGATGGGTTTCGTCTGTTAGTCGACTGCGGAAGCGGAGCGTTAGCGCAGCTGCAAAACGTCCTTGACATTGAACAAATTGATGCGGTCATCGTATCGCATTATCATCACGATCACGTGGCAGATATCGGCCCGCTTCAATATGCCCGACTGATTAAGAAAAATTTAGGCGTCGATTTGCCGGAGTTGCCGATTTATGGCCATTCGCTCGATCGAGATGGATTTGCACGCCTCGCTCATAAAGGGGTGACAAAAGCGGTGGCGTACGATCCGAATGAGACGCTTCATATCGGTCCGTTTACGATTTCGTTTATGGAAACGGAACATCCAGCCATTTGTTATGCGATGCGAATCACCGCAGGAGAAAAAACGGTCGTGTACACAGCCGATTCAAGTTATTTATCGCAGTTCGTTCCTTTTTCTAAACAGGCGAATTTACTCATTTGCGAATGCAATTTTTACGCAGGGCAACCCGCAAAACAAGCTGGACATATGACGAGTGAAGAAGCGGCAACGATCGCTCGCGATGCAGGCGTTGAAACGTTGCTGCTTACGCACTTACCTCATTTCGGCAACGTCGAACAACTTGTCGCCGAAGCAAAAATGATTTTCCATGGCGATGTGCAATTAGCGAAAACAAGATGGACATGGGAAGGGTAGCGAATCGCTGCCCTTTTGTTATAATACAGAATAAAAATTTTGAAAATTTTTTGAACAGATGCTTGACGATCCATTGAAAAGTAGAGATAATATGGTTGTGTTAGAATTTTCTTAAAATTTAGTAACACATACTAGGAGGTGGGGGCTAAAAGAAAATGATAACGCTTACAAGATAAAGGGGGTATTTGTTTGGTTGCGTTTTACCTCATCTTAGCGATTACAGTCGTAAGTTTATACGTTGCTTTTCGCAAGCAAAAGCCTTTCTTTTTACTCATTCCATTCTTGTCAGTCTTCGCTTACTTTTTATTTGAAGTCATAACGTTCCCGGCACCATTTTTAGAAACGGTCAAATTTATTTTTAACTTGGGGGTGTGTTTGTTTGAAACAAATTGATAAAAAAGTGGCGGATTCATATTTCCGTGAGCGTGTGCGATTAATTGTTATTTTCTTGATTATTTGGTTTATTGTTTCATTTGGCATCGTCATGTTTGCGGAGTCGTTTAAAAATATGACGTTCAACGGCTTCCCGTTCCATTATTTTATGGGGGCGCAAGGGGCGATTGTAACGTTTATCGTGTTGTTGTTTATTAACGCAAAAGTAAGCGACAACATTGATAAAAAGTACGGCATTAGCGAAGAGAAAAACGAACAATTAAGCGCAGGCAAAGTGCTTGATCATTAAGAGAACAAAGGGGAAGGGGGAGCAATATGGATACACAATTTCTCGTGTCTTTATCCATTATTATTGCATCATTTGCGTTATATATCGGGATTGCAATTTACAATAAGGCGAAAGAAACGTCTGATTTCTACGTAGCAGGTCGCGGCATTTCTCCGTTTTCAAACGGAATGGCGATCGCAGCGGACTGGATGAGCGCAGCATCCTTTATCGGTATGGCCGGTACGATTATGTTGTTAGGATACGACGGCCTTGCATATATTATGGGCTGGACGGGTGGTTATTTGTTGCTTACGTTTTTACTCGCTCCACAGCTTCGCAAATATGGTCGCTATACGGTGCCAGAGTTTATCGGCGATCGTTATGAAAGTCATACGGCTCGCATGATTGCTGCTCTTTGTACAATTATTATTTCGTTCGTTTATTCAATCGGGCAGCTTTCTGGTTCGGGCGTTGTTATCGGGCGTTTGCTTGAAGTGGACGCAAAAGTCGGTACGATGATTGGTGTTGTATTAATTGCGTTTTATGCTGCGTTTGGCGGAATGAAAGGAATTACATGGACGCAAGTAGCGCAATACGTCATTTTAATTATCGCTTACTTAATTCCGGTCGTTTTCATGTCGCTTCAGTTGACAGGAAACCCAATTCCTTGGCTTTCTTACGGAAAAATTGTTGGCGAGTTTCAACAGCTTGATCAACAGTTAGGCATTTCGCAATATACGGATCCGTTTTTAAAAGGTAGCAAATGGCAGTTTCTTGCACTTATGTTTACGTTAATGGCTGGAACGGCAGGACTTCCGCATGTCATCGTTCGCTTTTATACGGTATCAACGATGAAAGCGGCACGTTGGTCGGGAGCATGGGCGCTTTTATTTATCGGGTTGCTTTATTTATCAGCGCCTGCGTATGCTGCATTTTCACGCTTCATCCTCATTAAAAATGTCGTCGGTCAAAAAATTACTGAATTGCCAGCTTGGACAGAAAAGTGGATTAACACAGGAAAATTACAAATTGCGGATGCAAATGGCGACGGTATTTTACAATGGCAAGAGATGGTCATTAGCAACGACATCGTCGTAATGGCGACGCCAGAAATTGCAAATCTCGGTATGTTCGTTATCGGTTTAGTCGCGGCTGGAGCGATGGCGGCAGCGTTATCGACAGCAGGTGGTTTAATGATTGCTATTTCGTCATCGTTTGCGCATGACATTTACTATCGTATTTTACGTCCGAACGCATCAGAGCAAAATCGTTTGCTTGTTGCGCGCATTTCGATCGTTGCTGCAACATTGTTAGCTGGTTTAGTCGCATTAAATCCACCGGGTGTAATTACGCAAATTGTTGCGTGGGCGTTTGCGATTGCGGCAAGTACGTTCTTCCCAGCGCTTGTGCTTGGGGTATGGTGGAAACGCTCAAATGCGGCTGGTGCCATTGCAGGTATGCTTGTCGGGTTAGTCGTTTCGTTAGGCTACATTTTAGCAGCGAAATATGGTGGCTTTTCAGTTGCAGGAATTGTTGATACAGGGGCAGGAATTTTTGGAGCAGTCGCCGCGATTGCAGCGAACGTCGTCGTTTCATTGATGACGAAAGAGCCTTCGCAATCTGTGCAAGAAGAAGTATATGACCTCCGTTATCCAGAACAAATGACATACAAAGACGGTCAAGTGTGGATGAGATAATGTAAAAGGCATCTGTGTATACAGATGCCGTTTTTATAAGGGAGGGGATATTGATGCATCCATTATTTCAGGGGTTGCCACAACGTGAAATCGAACAGCTTATCGCTGAATGTGAACAAAAGACGTTTGACAAAGACGATCTCATTTTAGGGAAAAATGAGCGGCGCAAAGGGCTTGTTTTGTTGCTTGATGGGGTGGCGGAAGTATACGTTGAGCATGAAGGGTATGACGAAGTGCTTGAAGTCGTACAAAAAGGTGGGATTATCGGGTTTTCAAGCTTAGCCCATTTTTTAGGTGTATCGAAAAACGAAGGAAAAGAAGAGCTCGTTGCTGTGCGGGCGGCGGAACGATGCGAAGTGCTTGTCATGCCGTTTTCTGTGTTAACGCGGTTATGGGATGATCCGAATGTCCATGACTATTTGCTTGCGCAGGCGTGCATCCGTTTAAAAGACGTATATGTGTCGCTTGCTGAACAAGTCAAACAAGCGCGAAAATTTGGCGATTCTACATCATTTGTCGTTCCTGTGCAAGATTTAATGGTACGTAATGTCGTCACTTTACCACCAACGGCAACAGTACAAGAAGCAGCAAAAAAAATGGCGGCGACTCATATTAGTTCGATCGTTGTGACGAATGACCAACAGTTATGTGGTATTTTAACGGAAACGGATCTTGTTGAACGAGTGCTTGGACAGTCTCTTCCGTATGACACACCTATTGAACGAGTGATGACAAAACATGTCGCGACGATTTCACGATTTGCGTATTATTACGATGCGCTTGCCATGATGATTGAGCGTGGGGTGAAACATTTACCTGTTGTCGACGACGGAAAAGTAGAAGGGATTGTGACGTTTTCAGATTTAATGCGAAAGAAAAATGAAAGCATGATGCGCACGATTCAACAAATTGATCATGCGGATGAACATACGCTATCAAAAATGAAAATAGCGATTTACGAGTTGTTGGCGACAATGTTGCGCGATCAAGTGCCGATTGCTCAATGTTTAAATACGATTACGAAACTGTACGATCGACTCGTCTTTCGTTGTTTATCGTTAGCGATCGAACAAGTCGGAGATCCTCCGTGCCGTTTCGCTTTTTACCAGATGGGATCAAGCGGACGGAGGGAGCAGTTTTTATTAACCGACCAAGATCATTTTCTTGTGTATGAAAGCGAGGAGCACGCTTCATATTTTGCAACGCTTGGCGAAGCGATTGTGCGCGTCATGGAGAAAGCGGGATATGAGCGATGCAAAGGGAAGATGATGGCGAGCGAAAACGCATGGCGCGGTTCGCTTGAAACGTGGAAAGACCGATTGCGCGAGTGGATGATTCATGCGACAAATGACAATTTGTTGTTGGCACAAAACTTTTTCTCGTATCGATTTGTATATGGCGATATCGACTTGCATCGTGCGTTTGAACAACAAATTCGTGAGCAGTTAAGCCGCGCAAAAATTTTCTTTTTTCGGCTTGTTGAGATGGAAAGGCAAAATGAAATTCCGACGCTCGATCGTCCGATTCGCTCGATTTTCGGGCTTGAGCGAAAAACAATCGATATGAAAAAAGAAGTGTTATTTCCGTACCATCATAGCATACAAATTTTAGGGCTCATTCATGGAATCGTATCTGGCACACCGTTTGAGCGAATTGAGAAGCTAAAGGAAAAACAAGTGTTATCTCCTGCGTTTGCGAAAGATGTGCAAAAAGCGGCCGAAAACGTGCTAGCTATTTACATTCGCCATAAATGGAATCATTACAAAGCGAATAAACAATCGTCGTCCGTCTTATCGTTTACGACGATGACGACAAGAGAAAAAGATGAACTCATATTAAGTTTAAAAACGTTAAAGCAACTTCAGGCGCAATTATTTTCTCATTTTTAGGGGGGATAGGGGTGTTTTTTTTACGAAAGGCGATTGACTATAAGTTAAATGATAACATCCCGTTATCGACGCCGATTGATGATATTGTTTTTACCGTATTTGATACAGAAACGACCGGTTTTGATGTAGCAACAACGGATCGGTTAATTGAGATCGGCGCGGTGCAAGTGAGGGGAACGACGGTGATAGAAGACGAAACGTTTCATACGTATGTGAATCCGAATCGCGATATCCCACCGGTTATTGTTGAATTGACGAACATTACGGAAGAAAAGGTGAAACATGCGCCGACGGCAATTGAAGCATTGCAACATTTTTTTCAATTTGTTGAACAAAAACAAAGCGTCTGCTTTGTCGGACATTACATTTCGTTTGACTTATTTGTGATGAAACACGAATTGCGCCGCGAAAAAATGAAATTTCGCAAACCGACGTTTATCGATACGCTCGATTTAATTGGCTTTATTGCACCGTCATATGATATGCGCGATTTAGAGCGATATGCCCAGGCGTTCGGTACACGCATGTATGAACGCCATTCCGCCATTGGCGATGCGCTCACGACAGCGTATTTATTCGTTGAGCTGTTGGAACAATTTCGCATGCGCGGCTATCGAACGTGGGGAGAATTGCTGCGCGCCACAGATAGCCAAATGCGATCCATATCTTTTTAATACGGGGCGACAAAGCCTCGTTTTTTTAATTCAATATGTCTCGCTTGCCTGTTTTTTTATTTTAAAATATAATACATTTAGAATTTTTTTAATTTTAAAATGAATGATCATTCATTCACTAAAGGGGTGGGGAAAATGAATTTAGTTTCACGGTTACAACAAATAGCTACGCAAAAGCCAGATAAGCAGGCGTATATGTTTGACCAAACGTCAGCAACGTACGGTGAACTGAACGGCGCGATCATGAAATTTGCGAGCGGACTTGAGAAGCTAGGGGTAAACAAAGGGGATCATGTGGCGCTATTGTTAGGCAATTCACCTTATTTTATCGTCAGTTTATATGGTGCGATGCGTGCGGGGGCGACGGTGATTCCGATTAATCCCATTTATACGGCAGATGAAATTCATTACATTTTAACAAACGGCGATGTGAAAGTTGTCATTGCGCTTGATGTTGTCATGCCGACGCTTATGAAGCTTGACGGACGTTTACCGAATGTCGAGCATATCATCATTTGTGAAACACCGCAAGGGAAAGAACATGGCATCGTCGTGCCGGAAAAAATGAAATCGTTTACAAATGTGCTAGCGACAGGTGATGTGCCGTTCTTCGGGCCAGAGCTTCACGATGATGATGTGGCGGTCATTTTATATACATCAGGAACGACTGGAAAGCCAAAAGGAGCGATGTTGACGCATAAAAATTTATACAGCAACGCCCAAGATGTCGCAGATTACTTAAAAATAAACGAAGATGATCGCGTCATTGCGACGTTGCCGATGTTTCATGTCTTTTGTTTGACGGTGGCGCTCAATGCCCCGCTCATGAACGGTGGAACGGTGCTTATTCTCCCGAAATTTAGCCCAGGGGAAGTATTTAAAGTGGCACGTGAACAAAAGGCGACTGTTTTTGCGGGTGTGCCGACGATGTATAACTTTTTATATCAATATCCAGACGGAAAGGCGGAAGATTTTGCGCATATGCGCCTATGTATTTCAGGCGGAGCATCGATGCCTGTTGCGTTATTGAAAAACTTCGAGAAAAAGTTTCAAGTTATCGTTTCCGAAGGGTACGGACTGTCAGAAGCTTCGCCAGTTACATGTTTTAATCCGCTTGATCGTCCGCGTAAACCGGGCTCGATCGGGACGAGCATTATAAACGTTGAAAATAAAATCGTCAATGAATTAGGAGAAGAAGTGCCTGTTGGTGAAGTCGGAGAACTGATCGTGCGCGGTCCGAATGTGATGAAAGGATATTATAAAATGCCAGAAGAAACCGCGCATACGATTCGAGACGGTTGGTTATATACAGGTGACTTAGCGAAAATGGATGAAGAAAGATATTTTTACATCGTTGATCGAAAAAAAGATATGATTATTGTTGGAGGATATAACGTATATCCGCGTGAAGTGGAAGAAGTGCTTTACAGCCATCCGGATGTCGTGGAAGCGGCAGTCATCGGCGTGCCAGACCCGAATTTTGGAGAGGCGGTAAAATGTTATGTGGTAAGTAAAAATAAACAGTTGACAGAACAACAGCTAATCGCTTATTGTAGCGAGCATTTAGCGAAATATAAAGTGCCAAGTTCGATTGAATTTTTAGAGGAATTGCCAAAAAATACGACAGGAAAAATTTTAAGACGTGCATTAAAAGAACAAGTCATCTCTCAAAGCGGTGCGATGTGAGCACCGTTTTTTTTCAAGATGAGAAAGTATAAAATTTCGGTTTCATGTCTAGCTCCAAGCGCCATCGGCTCGAGTCGCTCCGCCCCACACTGCGGCGGCGACAGCCTCCTCGGTGGGGCTTGTGCGCTCTTCGCCGATAGGCGGGCGCTTTGCGCTTTTCTTATTTTTTTTAGAATTGACTTGATATTTAGAAAATATATTTGTATAATTTAACGCATAAAAGCGAAACAGCGAAAAAGTGAGGGGGATACGAATGAAGTGGTTAAAGACGTGTGGCGCGTTGTTGCTTGCAGGAAGTGTGCTAGCAGGATGCGCTGAAGAAAAAACAACAACAGAAAAAAGCGAGGAGAAAACATATAAAGTTGGTGTGACGCAAATTGTTGAACATCCGTCGCTTGATGCAGCGTTTAACGGATTTAAAAAGGCGCTTGAAGAAAAAGGGTTAAAAGTCGAATACGATGTGCAAATCGCGCAAGGGGATATGAACAATAACCAAACGATTGCCAACAACTTTGTTGCGGATGGCGTCGATTTAATCTTCGCCAATTCTACACCGAGCGCGCTTGGTGCATTAAATGCGACGAAAGATATTCCGATCGTCTTTACGTCTGTGACAGATCCGGTTGGAGCGAAGCTTGTACAATCGATGGAAAATCCGGGTGGAAATGTGACAGGGACAACAGATACACATCCAGATGCCATTCCGAAAACGGTGCAATTTATTGATCAATTTGTGAATGGAAATCGCGTCGGCATGATTTACAACGCGGGCGAGCAAAACTCTGTGGCGCAAATTGATGCGGTGAAAAAAGCGATGGAAGGGACCGACTTAACGATCGTACCTGTTTCGGTGTCGACATCGGCGGAAGTAAAACAAGCGGCGGAATCGTTAGTTGGCAAAGTCGATTGTTTTTACGTCATTACGGACAATACGGTCGTTTCAGCGCTTGAGTCGGTCATTCAAGTCGCGAACGATCAAGATTTACCGCTTTTTGTCGGCGAGTTAGATTCCGTGAAACGTGGCGGTTTTGCGGCGTACGGTTTTGACTACTACGATATTGGCTATGAAGCAGGCGTCATGGCAGCAGACATTTTAGAAGGGAAGAAAAAGCCGTCTGAACTTCCTGTACAATATCCGCAAAAATTGAAGCTCGTCATCAATAAAAAAGCAGCAAAAGAGATGGGTGTCGAATGGCGTAGTGAATGGGATAGCATGGCGGAATTTATTGAATAAAACAAAGGATGGATCCGTATGATTACAGCATTGTTTAGCTCAGTTGAAGCAGGATTGTTATATGCGCTTATGGCGCTTGGGGTGTATATATCGTTTCGCGTTTTAGATTTTCCTGATTTGACGGTGGACGGAAGTTTTGTGACGGGAGCGGCAGTCGCTTCCGTTCTCATCGTCGGTGGCGTCAATCCGTTTATTGCTTCGCTTGCGGCGCTTGGTGCTGGCTTTTTCGCAGGATGTGCGACAGGCCTTTTGCATACGAAGGGGAAAATTAATCCGTTATTATCAGGGATTTTAATGATGATCGCTTTATATTCGATTAACTTGCGCATTATGGATAAACCGAACGTCCCGCTTTTACAACAAGAAACGGTCATGACGATCATCACAAAAGCGTTTCAACGTTTCGATCAAGCGTTGGCAACGATATTTCCTTTCGTTCCGAAAACGTGGGCGATTATCGTTTTTGGGATGTTTTTAGTCGCTGTAGTGAAAGTAGTCATTGACGTATTTTTAAAAACGGAAGTCGGCTTGGCGCTTCGTGCCGTCGGGGATAATAAAAAAATGATTGCTAGTTTTTCAGGCAACACGGACCGTTTAACGATGATTGGTCTCGGCTTGTCAAACGCACTCGTCGCGTTTTCAGGTGCGCTTATTGCGCAATATAGCGGCTTTAGCGATATCGGCATGGGGATCGGCATGATCGTCATCGGTTTAGCGTCGGTCATTATCGGTGAAGCGTTATTTGGGGCGAAAACGATTGTGCGGGCGACGCTTGCGGTGATTTTCGGAGCCATTGTATATCGCATCGTCATTACGCTTGCGTTGCGCGTCCAATTTTTAGAGACGGGCGATGTGAAGCTCATTACAGCGATGATTGTCATTTTAGCGCTCGTCGTTCCGCAAATGGTAGCGGCGCGTGCCGAAAAACAGCGGAAAGCGAGAAAGCGAGGTGCAGCCGTTGCTTCAACTCAAGCAGATTACGAAAGTGTTTAACGAAGGAACGCTCGATGAAAAAGTGGCGTTAAAACATATCGAACTTTCGCTTCAGCCGGGCGATTTTGTAACGATTATCGGCAGCAACGGAGCGGGAAAATCGACGTTAATGAACATTATTTCAGGGAGACTGGCTCCAGATACAGGAGAAGTGGTGATTGACGGGAAAGATGTGACGACGATGAGTGAACACGATCGAGCGCGTTATATCGGTCGCGTCTTTCAAGATCCGATGGCAGGGACAGCACCAAATATGACGATTGAAGAAAATTTAGCGATCGCTTATAACCGAACAGTCAAGCGAACGCTTCGTTTCGGCGTAACGAAAAAGCGGCGCGAATTTTTTAAAGAAACGCTCGCCACGCTTCAGCTCGGATTAGAAAACCGTCTCCATGCGAAAGTCGGCTTGTTATCTGGCGGGGAGCGGCAAGCGTTGTCGCTTTTAATGGCGACGTTTACGAAGCCGCATGTGCTCCTTCTCGATGAACATACCGCGGCGTTAGACCCTGCGCGCGCGAAGTTAATTACAGATTTAACGAAACAAATTGTTGAACAATATCGCTTAACGACATTAATGGTGACGCACAATATGGAGCAAGCCGTCCAATTAGGCAATCGGCTTATTATGATGGACGGTGGGCAAATTATTTTTGAAGCGAGTGGAGAGGAAAAGAAAAAGCTCACTGTCGAAGCGTTGCTTCAAGAGTTTCAGCGCATTCGCGGCAGCCAATTTGCAAGCGATCGCGCGGTGCTCGTATAAAAAATCCCCGAGTTACATCGGGGATTTTAATGTGTTAACCATTTGTTGTAATGATACGATCGTGTTTGGTAGTTGTTCGAGCGATACGGGTCGGCTAAAGTAAAAACCTTGCAGTTGCTCGCACTGTTTTTCAATTAAAAATTGTGCTTGTTGTTTTGTCTCGACTCCTTCAGCGGTAACAGTTAACTGTAAATTATGCGCTAGAGAGATAATGGCGGTGACAATTTCTTTGCTTTTTTCATTGTTTATGATGTTTTGAATAAACGAGCGGTCAATTTTCACTTCGTCGATTGGGAAGCGATTTAAATATTCAAGTGACGAGTAGCTGACGCCAAAGTCGTCTACCGCAATCGAAAAGCCAAGCTGTTTTAACTGTTCTAACGTTTTTACGACGTGCTCAGGATTTTTAATAATCGTTGTTTCAGTAATTTCGAAAATAAAGCATGAGGCGTCACAACGCTCTTCTTGTAAAATATGCTGAATATCTTCGACGAGATGTTCGTCTGAAAATTGTTTGGCGGATAAATTGATGGCGATTTTCATACATCCAGCTACACTTTGACGTAAAAAGGTAAGATCGCGACATGCTTGGCGTAACACCCACTTTCCGATGTCGTAAATGGCATTCGTTTCTTCTGCCATGGGAATAAACTCTGCAGGGCTTACAAAACCAAACTGTGGATGTTTCCAACGAACGAGCGCCTCTACACTAAACGAGCACGCATGGAAATTTACTTTCGGTTGATAAAGTAAGAAAAGCTCTTCGTTTTCTACAGCTGATGAAAGGGCGTTTTCAAGTTGAATTTTTCGAGTAAAAACGTTTGACATATGCGGCTCGTATGGCTTAATAATATTTGTTCCTTCCATTTTTGCGAAATATAATGCTTTTTCAGCATTGTTGATTAGTGTTTCTGCGCACAATTGAGCGTCGAATGCATAGCTAATGCCAATATGAACCCCGATTCGAATCGATTGATTACCGATGGTGTAAGGTTCTTGAAGCGTTTCTTTTATTGTATGCGCAAGCTGTCCCACTTCGTCTTGTTTTTCATACGAAAGGGCAATGATGAATTGGTCACCGTTTATTCTTGTCCACATCACTTTTGTATCAATCGTTTCATGAAGACGGATACCGATTTGTTTTAATAGCTCGTTGCCGTTTTCATATCCGAGAAAGCTGTTAATAAATTTAAATTGGTATACGTCAATTAAAAGAATAGCGACTCCTTCATGTGCAAAAAGAAGATCGGTTAACTTTTCGACAAACTCGTTTCTTTCTATATATGTTTCATCTTTTTGACTTGCGGCAATCGGTTCGATTGGTTTCATGAGCATCAATTCAGTCCGTTTCGGTTCGTATGGAAATGGGAGTACGTCGATGTGTACGGGGATCATTTCGCCATTTATTGCTGTGATGGTTGGTTGTTGGACTGTATTGATCCATTGTTGAATTGGTTTGTTTTTTAAATCGTCAAGCGTCGCTGTTTTAAACATATGAAGGGCAACGGAATTGGCGTATGTGATTTTATCGTCTGTACAAATGATGATTGCATCAGGAAATGCTTCAACAATGTGACGATGCAACTTTTCGCTTTGTTTTAATTGCTTTTGTGTTTGGATGAGATCTGTAATATTCAACAGACTAGCAAAACCTGCAATGATGTTTCCGTTTTTGTCTAACAGCGGAGAAGCATTGACGGAAACGTATATGTTGTCGTTGTTTTTCGTCTTCAGCGTTAAACGAATGGCATGTAACGGCTTTCCTTCGCTTAGTCGTGCTAATGTTTGCTCGATATTTTCTTTATACGCTGGGATGACTTCGGAAAGTGTTTTTCCAACAAGTTCTTTTTTCTGCAATCCGAATAAATGTTCTACCTCTTTATTGATACGAATGATTCGTCCGAATAAATCAAATAAAATAAATGCTTCTTGTGAATGAGTAAATAAAGAATCAATTAATTGAAGCGCTTCTTCTAGCTGCTCTTCTTTTTGCAATATGTCGGTAATTTCACGCGTACATGCGACAATATGTGTGACTTCGCCGTTTTCATTTAAAACAGGAATTAACGTAGATTCCGCAAAACGCACTCCTTCTACGTTCATACGATCGCGAAAGGTAACGAGCGATTTTGTTTTCCATGCTTTTGTATATTGTTCATTTAAATGATTTGCAACGTGATGATCATATATATCTTCGATGTATTTTCCGATATCTTTTTCCGTTAAACTCGCTAAATGGAGAGATGATGGACTAACACGTTCATACCGAAAGCGCGGCCCTTCTTCCACTTTCATTAAAAAGACGATATCAAACAATTGGTCCATGACGTTAAACAAAAGCTGTTCATTTGTAAACAGGGCATGTGGTATATGTATATGTTTTTCCATTCCAAGCCCCTCCTTAAAGAAAAATAGAATATATGTCTATTATTGTCGAAAGATGTTGGTTTTTCAACATATAAAATGAGGATGAATATTTTAAATAAATTGTATCATAATAGTCAAATTTACCTCCTTTTATTACATACTTATTTTATTTATGATAAATACATATATGAAAAATTATCGGCGAGGGGGAAAAGTTATGAGAAGTATTAGGGGAAAGCTACTGTTGGTCATTATGCCAATTGTCATTATTTCTTTATTTTTAGTGGCATATTTGAACCATCAAAAAGCAAAACAGTTTTTAGAGGATCAATTTGAACAAACAGCGAAAGTGGAGCTTGGACGGCTGCAAACTGCGGTCAATCAATGGGTTACGGATCATAAAAAGTTAATTGAAGGATTAAGTAGTGAAGGAGGATGGAATGTTGTCGAACTACAACAAAATGAGAATCGGCTTAAGCATATACAAAAAATATGGTCAACATTTGAATTAATCGCAGTATCTGATCGGACTGGAAAAGCGTATGCAGGCGGAAAGCAATTGGAGATTAGCGATCGCCCATATTTTCAAGAGGCGCTACGTGGAAACACAGTTGTGTCAGATGTCATCGTTTCGCGAGCGACGGGGGAGAAAGTGATCGTCATCGCTTCGCCAATTCGTGAAAAAGGTGAAATTATCGGTGTGCTTCTCGGCACAGTAAAAACAGAAGAAATCACAAATCTTGTTGTTGACGTTAAGGTTGGGAAAACGGGATATGGCTATTTAATTCAAAAAGATGGTGTGCTTATTGCACATCCAAAAAAAGAATATGTGTTAGAGAAAAATTTATTACAAGAAAAAAATGATAAGCTCGTTTCGTTATTAAGACATGCATTAGCTGGCAAAAAAGGAATGGGTATATATGAATTTGAAGGGGTAAAAAAATACGCCTTTTATGCACCAATTCAGTCGACGGGATGGGGACTTGTGCTTACGGTGCCTGTTGACGAGGCGACAGAAAAGTTATATTATTTAGCCATTTTATCGTTTGTTACAGCGGGCGTTGTGATTTTATTTGCGGCTGTTGTCATCGTTTTATTTGCTTCGCGACTCGTCCGTCCATTGCAAAAGTTAAGTCAATTGACGAAAGAAGTAGCAAGCGGTGATTTAACGGTAACGATTGATCATCAAAGTAAAGATGAAGTTGGACAACTCGGGCAATACTTTCAACAAATGGTGCACCATATGCGCAATATGCTACAACAGTTGCATCATTCAGCTGAACAGCTTCGCCAATACTCACAAATGTTTGTCGTTGCTAGCGACGAAACGAAGCAAACAACGAATCAAGTGGCTGTGACGATGAGCGAAATGGCGCACGGTTCAGCAGCGATTGCACATTCTGTTCAAGATGTAACAGAACGAGTGAATCGGATGATGAAAGAATTGCAACTTTTAATAGAAGATGCAGAAAACATGGA
Organism: Anoxybacillus sp. MB8; assembly: GCF_011006755.1. Taxonomy (NCBI): domain Bacteria; kingdom Bacillati; phylum Bacillota; class Bacilli; order Caryophanales; family Anoxybacillaceae; genus Anoxybacillus; species Anoxybacillus sp. MB8. The sequence goes on along the minus strand of NZ_RXXX01000018.1, from coordinate 3,075 downwards.
ACAAGCAATGACTGAAGCTAAGCAAGTGTCATTGCAAGGAGAAATGATTCTCCAAACGATGAGTGAGACAATGATGTCAGCTGCTAGACATTCAAGTGATGCAGTTGAAGCGATGAAACGATTAGGTGAACGCTCAAGGGAAGTGAGAGAAATCGTTAATGTCATTAGTCGTATTACATCGCAAACGAATTTATTAGCATTAAATGCTTCAATTGAGGCGGCGCGAGCTGGCGAAGCAGGAAGAGGATTTGCGGTTGTAGCTGGAGAGGTAAGAAAGCTAGCAGAAGAAACAGAGAAAGCAACAGATCAAATTGCTCAAATGATCCAGCAAACATATCATGATACACAGGAAGCGATAGCTATTGTAGCGGAAGGAAGTAAAGTAGCCAATCTTGCTTTTGAACGAGTAATCGAAGCAAAGCAAGCGTTTCAACACATTTCACAAAATTTAACGAACACGAGTGAACGAAGTGATCGAGTTATTGCTCGTATTCATACAGTGCAAAACGATAGTAAGACAATTGCAGAACATATGCAAGATGTAGCAGCTGTTACAGAAGAAGCATCAGCAAGCATTGAAGAAGTAAGCGCAGCGACAGAACAACAAGCAGCAGCTGCCCATCAAATTTTTGAACAAGCAAAACAAGTAGAAGAATTAGCTGATCAATTAACGGAGATGATGAATCAGTTTAAGGTTAAGTAAAAAAGGCTTCGAGCAAGCCTTTTTTACTTAACTAAATTGGCTACATTTTTGTAGTTGCACAACCCATTCGATACTCTGTTGGTAAATAGCCAACGTTTCTTGGAGAGAGATGCTCAACGTGTTTGTCAAATCGCTTATTTTTTTTGTATCGTTTGTTTCTAATGCGATAACAAGTTCGTATAAAAGTGAATAAATGCAAGAATGACCATTTAGTCCTTGTTGAATTGCTTCGTCAACGTGTAGTTCTTTTAATATTTCATGTAATGGGCGATGAAGTAATAAATGTAAAGACGAACAAATACCCATAAAAAATAAAACATCTTTTTCATCACGCAAATGAATAAGTTCAGCTAGTTGCTCCAATGTTTTTGCACGTACAAGAGAATTAATAATTACTTCATTTTTGAATGGCTCGTTTGGCTCTTGTAACGTTAAAACGGTAAGCCAGCTTTTTAAGTGGTTTGTTCCTAATAAAATCGCTGCATGTCGAATTGATTTGATTTTTGGAGTAGAAGATAAAAAAAACGAATTAACTGTTTTTAATAGCCGATATGTTAAAGAAGGATCGCTTTCAATTGCTGCAACGATTTCTTCAAAGTTTAGTTCGTTTTTATTTAATTGAGTAATTAAAGATAAACGAGATGTGTATGCGATTTTTGGCAACGATTTTTCTTTTACTATAATCGGTTTGCTGAAAAAATAACCTTGAAAATAAGAAAAACCGTTACGAACTGCTTCTTCCAGTTGATCACTCGTTTCAATTTTTTCTGCGAGCAAGTGAATATGGTACATATCAATGTATGGTTTAAATCGTTTATAATCATTTTGCTTTGAGAAATCAATTTTTATTATATCGATGTATGGAAAAAGAGGGATATATTGATCGTAAAAAATAAAATCATCAAGAGCAATCGTATATCCTTCGGCTTTTAGTTTCCTGCAAATGTCTAGCAATCCTTCTGAATATGGGATGTTTTCTAAAATTTCGACGACGACTAAATTTTTCGGAAAATGAAAGGGCAATTGCTTTTTCAATAAAGTTTCTGTAAAGTTAATAAAACAACGAGCACCATTCGTTAATTTTTCAATACCGATGTTCATAAAACTGTTGATCAATACATCAATGGTAGCTTTGTCTCCATCGATCGCATCATAAAAATTTTTGTCTCCACTTCGATATAGCAATTCGTATCCGATGACTTCATAATTTTTATTAAAAATCGTTTGTCTACCTACGTAAATGTCCATATTTTATCCCCCAATTTATAACAAATGGCTAAATTTTGCGATCAACTGCGAACGACGTCTTACCTCAAGCTTTTGAAAGACGCTATTAATATGATTTTTAATTGTATGTTTGCTTAAAATAAGTTCTCTCGCAATTTCTTGATTACTATATCCTTTCATTAATAGAAAAAAGACTTGTTTTTCTCGTTCGGACAGTTGGTCAATTTGGTCTGCTAATAATTTTTCTTTATACTCTTTTTGAATCATTAGTTCAAATAACTTTATGAGACACTCAATATAATGATGCACTGCAAGATGATAAGGATGTGCAACAAATAGTAAAGCTCTCACATCTTTCAAATTTGTTTCGATAGGAAAAACATCCCATTTTGTAGTGCCATACTGCAATAATGTAGGCGTTGATATACGGAGTGAATCTTCTTTTATTGTCGATTCATTTTTGTAAAAAAAATATTTCACATCGTCGGATAAATGATGTGAGAAAATGATCGCTTCATTCATGATTAAAACAGTCGGGCGATTAATTTGTTGTTCAAAGCAAGAGAGAGTTGATTTTAATAAGTTCGTACAGTTCAATGAACGTTTCTCCTTTCTATCCCAAGAAAAAAGCGATACGAAGTCTTACATCTTCTTATCGCTACTATACCATATTTATTTCTTTTTTAGTTAATAAATGGGTAAAAATATGGACGATTTCTGCATCCCATTTCGTTCCACTTTCTTCTCTTAAAATACGAATGGCTTCATATTTACTTTTATTATTTCGATATGGTCGAAATGACAACATTGCATCGAAAGCATCAGCAACAGAAATAATTTTAGCGAGCAAAGGAATTGCCTCGTGATTTATTTGATATGGATACCCTGTGCCGTCTATATATTCTTTATGATAGAGAATAGCATATAACAAGTCTTTATTTGCAGTTTGAAACATGGCTTTTGTCAAAAGGTAACTGATCGTCGGATATTGCTTTATAATTGAAAATTCATCTTTAGATAAAGGCTCTTTTTTTAATAAAATATAGTCAGGTATCACGGCTGTTGATTATCCAAAATTATGAATACTTCTCCCATAAAAATGGGCATGCTCAAATAAGACAGATACCATCTCTGATTTCCAATCG
>NZ_RXXX01000189.1:0-300 GCF_011006755.1 Anoxybacillus sp. MB8 | reverse complement strand
GTACGACTGGGCCTACCGCCTGAAGGAGGAGCGCCCGGCACTGCCGGTGGTGATCAACGGTGGCCTGGCCAGCATCGAGGCGGTACAGGCGCAGGCCGCGCACGTCGATGGCGTGATGCTGGGCCGGGCGGCCTATCACGACCCCTATCTGCTGCATCAGCTGGAGGCGCTGCACACCGGCGCCCCGCTACAGGCACGCGGTGACCTGCTGCGCGCGATGCGCCCCTACATCGAGGCGCGGCTGGGCGAAGGCCTGGCGCTGAAGCACATCACCCGCCACCTGCTCGGCCTGTTCCATGG
>NZ_RXXX01000188.1:0-302 GCF_011006755.1 Anoxybacillus sp. MB8 | reverse complement strand
TCCCCAACCATAGGTCGCGCCTTCGGGGTTTTGCTCGAATACCTGGATTTCATGCGAGGGCATGTGCTTTTTGGCAAGCAAAGCAAAGTACAGGCCTGCTGGGCCAGCGCCAATAATCGTAATTTTCATGATGCGGCCTTATTCAGTGGGCGAGAGGGGGAGTCATTGCATTCGCGCTGATAAGCCAGCAATGCCTCGCGAAAACTCTCTGGAACAGGAATGGATTGACGTTCAGGGCGTTGCACACAGACAGGCGTCAGCTGTGCTGTAAAGACGGGTTCCCCTTGCGGAGTGGTAGCGAC
>NZ_RXXX01000187.1:0-303 GCF_011006755.1 Anoxybacillus sp. MB8 | reverse complement strand
GGATCGTGTTCACGTCTGAAACTGACAGCCGCCCGGCGCAGGGCTTCAATCAGCGTGAAGGTCGCCTTTCCTTCGCTATCACGAATCACCTCTCCCAGGGCCTTGCCCAGAAAGCGGATGTCCTGTCTAAGCAGGTTGGAAAGGTCAGGCACGGCCTGCGGCATAATAGATCTCCTGTTAAATAAGGGGTTTTGCTGCAAAGGATTCTGGGTGCCAGATCGGTAGCCGCCCTACTATAAGACGCCTGCCCGACCTTGACGCGCACAAAGCGCCTTGGGACGTTTATGATAGGTATCTTTACAT
>NZ_RXXX01000186.1:0-304 GCF_011006755.1 Anoxybacillus sp. MB8 | reverse complement strand
GAATCCGAACCTTGCCAATCCATGGGGGCCGCAAACATCAGTTCATCATCAAAAATGGGGAGCATTTCCAGGTCATCCGGCTGCTCTTGCGGCAACTCGATCAAGGCCGCGTCGATATGACCGCCCCGCAGCTTTTGCAACAGCTTCTCGTTGGAGTCCAGCACCAGATCAATCTGCATTCACGGTTTGTGGACTTTCAGCTCCACCAACAGACGCGGCACCAGGCGTATCGTCAGCGATTACATGGAGCCAATGCGCAACTGATCCGAAGAATACCCCCCCGCTGCGCGGGCATTATCAATAC
>NZ_RXXX01000185.1:0-304 GCF_011006755.1 Anoxybacillus sp. MB8 | reverse complement strand
TCTAAAAACTGAGTGGAAACGCCGGCAGAAATCTCTTGCTCGTTCATTGCTAAAGCTCCTTGAATAAGGGCTGTCATGCCCAATTGCAATATGCTTTCCATCTCGATCTCTTCCACGACCCGCTCCACCGCCGCGCGTGGCTCACGGCCTGCGACGGCATACACGGTATCGGCAACGGCCAGACAATGAAAGGCTACCGTGCCCATCAAGTAACGCGAGCGCTCAAACGACACGCCATACGCCTGGGCGATGTGCTCTTGATGCTCCCGAATTTTGTCCAGCATGGAAGGGGTCGCCACCAGCC
>NZ_RXXX01000184.1:0-305 GCF_011006755.1 Anoxybacillus sp. MB8 | reverse complement strand
TCATTGGATAAGATTAGTCCAGACAACTTACCTTTTCATCCAGACGAGGATGTTTTCATGAACCTGGATCGCCTCTCCCTTCTGCTGGAACAGTTCCGTGTTCGGGCGCATTTGTTCTACAACGGCTCTTTGTGTGGCGTGACCCGCTTCTCGGCCCAGCCTGGGCGTGCTTTTTTGCACATCCTGCGGCGCGGCCAGCTCAGCGTGCGCCACGACCCACGCGACCCGGTGCCGGAAGTCCTGACCATTGACCGACCCAGCCTGCTGTTCTATCCCCGCCCGCTGGAACACGCCTTCTACGACAT
>NZ_RXXX01000183.1:0-306 GCF_011006755.1 Anoxybacillus sp. MB8 | reverse complement strand
ACCTGGCGGTCCTCCAGCACGCGCAGCAGCTTGACCTGGATCTCCATGGGAATGTCGGCCACTTCGTCGAGGAAGAGGGTGCCGCCCTCGGCCTGCTCCAGCTTGCCGGGCTGGCCCTGCCTGCGCCCGCCCGTGCAGGCGCCGGCCTCGTAGCCGAACAGCTCGGACTCGATCAGCGTGGCCGGCAGCGCCGCGAGGTTGAGGCTGACCAGGGGCGCGTCGGCATCGCGCCCGCGCGCATGCAGGGCCTGGGCCACCAGCTCCTTGCCGCTGCCGCTCTCGCCCAGGATGAGCACGGGCACGTCC
>NZ_RXXX01000182.1:0-307 GCF_011006755.1 Anoxybacillus sp. MB8 | reverse complement strand
TGGCAGTGCTGATACTGGCCTTCCGGCGCGATGCCCTCACGCTTCCACGACTGATCGATGCCGGCATCGCAGGCGCGCTGGCATTGGCCGTGTTCATCGGTTACTTCCACGACATCATCCCGATCGTGCGCAACACGGTTTATCCGGGCCAGCGCCAGAGCGCCGGAGGTGGGGTCGGGCTGACGTCCCTGTTCGCGCACGTCTTCCCGAACCTGATGACCTACCGGTTTGCACCGCTGCCAATGTTCAAAGGCTCCAACGAGTGCGAGATCGCCGTACTCGGCAGCCTGTTGCCGCTGTTCACCCT
>NZ_RXXX01000181.1:0-307 GCF_011006755.1 Anoxybacillus sp. MB8 | reverse complement strand
GTGCTGACACGTGGCCCGTCCGAGCAGATGGCGCGCACCATGCGACAACTGAAAGCGATCGAGGATAGTTATGATGCCAAGGAAGGGATGAACGCGTTCAAAGAAAAACGCGCCCCGGTGTATCTGAACAAATAAGAACTGATTCACGAATTGGGCCGCAAGGCCCAGCCAACTATGGAGACATCCCCTTATGCACCCCCGTTTTGAGCGCTTTATCCAAGGGATGAACGAATTGACCGCCCGCCCCGCTGTAGGCGAGGAGGATATCTTGCGTGAGGGCCCCTTTCTGATGCGCGAACTGGTGGCC
>NZ_RXXX01000180.1:0-307 GCF_011006755.1 Anoxybacillus sp. MB8 | reverse complement strand
GTTCCAGCACTTGAGCTGCTTCCAGATCAACCTGACGCAGGGTAATCACCTCCTCATTGACCACAGCAGCAATGCCATCCACAAATTGGGAAGCGGCAGCAGGGACCGCCTTGTTTGCAGCGGGCTTGGACTGCGCCTGAGCCATTTGGGCCGTGCCCAGCCCCATGACGGCCATCAAAGCCAATGACAGGCTGCGGTTTTTCAAGCTGAAACGCATATTATTCATACCTCTCATGAATCATTTTTTCCTGTACGGGGTCCGAGATGGGTTCATAGCCAATCACGCGATCACGCAGCATTTTGATAG
>NZ_RXXX01000017.1:0-54614 GCF_011006755.1 Anoxybacillus sp. MB8 | reverse complement strand
ACCGTGATCATTTGTGATTTTCAGACGTTTCATGCCATTTCCGCTCCTTTTATACGTGGGTATTTAGGAGCAGTATAACCATAGAAAAAGGTGTTCATACAGAAGTCATTATCTTAAAGTGCATGTATATAAGAATGGATATATTAGTTAAATAATCCAAATGTAAAAAAATAAGCCTTGAAGACTAGTATCCTCAAAGCTTTATTTTGATCGTTCTTCTTCAACGATTTTCTCCATAAATTTTAATAGCTCATCTCTAATCTCTTCATTTTGCAAGCCGAACTCAATCGTTGTTTGAATAAACCCTAGCTTCTCTCCAACGTCATACCGCTTACCTTCGAACTCATATGCGAAAACACGCTGAATTTCGTTTAACTGTTGAATCGCATCAGTCAGCTGAATTTCTCCGCCTGCGCCTGCTTCTTGCTTGTCGAGAAACATAAAAATTTCTGGTGTTAAAATATACCGTCCCATAATTGCCAAGTTCGATGGAGCAGTTCCCGGTGCTGGTTTTTCAACGAATTGTTTCACTTGATAGCGACGGCCTTTTTTGTCGAGTGGGTCGATGATGCCGTAACGATGCGTTTCGTCATCTCTGACTTGTTTCACTCCGATGATGGAGCTATGTGTTCGTTCGAATTCGTCCATCAGCTGTTTTAAACAAGGTGTTTCTGCTTGGACGATGTCGTCACCTAATAGGACAGCGAATGGTTCGTCTCCGATGAATTTGCGTGCGCACCAAACCGCATGGCCAAGTCCTTTCGGCTCTTTTTGACGAATGTAGTGAATGTCGACTTTGGACGGTTCTTTTACTTTTTCTAGCAAGTCATGCTTATTGCTTTTTAATAATGCTTGTTCTAGCTCGAACGCATGATCGAAATGATCCTCGATGGCGCGTTTTCCTTTTCCAGTGACAATAATAATATCTTCAATGCCGGATTCGATCGCTTCTTCGACGATGTATTGAATTGTCGGTTTGTCGACGATTGGAAGCATTTCCTTTGGCATTGCTTTTGTCGCAGGTAAAAATCTTGTTCCAAGCCCGGCAGCTGGGATGATTGCCTTTCGCACCTTTTTCACATAGTTCCCTCGCTTTCTAAACTATACACCCACGTACATGTTATATATGCACAACATATACGTCGATGTACAAAAAAATAGCTCCCATTGAGAATTAGCTAGGTAGATGTTAAGTTTAACATTTCTTTTTCATGTCCTATGATCCAATCGAGCAACACATCATGTTTTTACCTTTAAATGCAACATGATTAAATGGGTGGATTCTCTCATAAGCTGCAAATCGTTTCGTAGCCATTTATCCTTATAACACGCTCAAAAAGAGACAGAAATAAAAACAAGGTTGGCATTCCCCGTCCTCACACCGCACCATTGAAGACAAGCGTCTGAGGTGCTCGGCACATCGTTGTCCCCACCACAGCACGATCGAGTGACTCCATTGATAACAGTAAGATGCTATCATACACATATTTCCGACAAAACCATTCACTAGATTCATTATAACAACAAAAAATTCTTTTATATAGTATATTTATTAATTTTTAACAAAAAGAAAACCGACAGTTCCATATTCTGCCGGTTAATGAATTACTTCCTCATTATGTTCTTCTTCTCCAATGATTTTTTTCGCTTGTGCAATGATTTCGTTCATTTCAGCCACGGTATATTCTCGATCTGGGAGCGGACGGTCATATGCTTGATAATATAAAATTTCTGCTAGTTTTCGTTGCTTTTCGCTCGCTTGTTTCGTTAGCTTTTCTTTTTTTTTAATTCTTGTTGTAGACGTTCGATGTGGTACTTTGCTTCTAACTTACAGCCGTATGGAAAATCATCGATGCCAAGGCGTTCGGTGAGACGGTTAATTTCTGCGATTTGTTCGTCAGTCGGAGGCTCGTTAACGAGTTGATCAATAATTTCGTTAATCCGAACAGCTAATTGTTCATGAAATTGTGGATTCATTTTTGTTTGATCATCCAACTCCGCAAACCATGTCGCTTCATTGTATAAATAATGACGCCATTGCTCCATGAATTTCACTACGTCATATTGCTTTTCATCCCAGCCGATGCTAGCCATATATTGTTCAAATACCTTTTTTATTGACAGCGTCATGTTCATCTTGATGCGATGAGAAAGCTGTTTTAACATGCATCAAACCCTCCAAATTATTATTTGTCAACCGTTAATGTATCACAAAAGCAAGGTATTTGACAAAGTTTTTTTATAACTTTACTACTTGTTATAGGAAGGAAGGGAATAAAAAAACGCAAGAGGAAATCTCTTGCGCTTATTCGTCCGTATTATCTGCATCGTTCATATCTTCAGCGTCTTCAACAGCGTCTTCTTCATCTGGGACCGCATCGTTTTCATCGTCGCCGACACCTTCATTTGTGTCTTCGCCTGGCTGCATTTCTTCTTGATTGTTCATGTCGTTATCTGTATCGTCATTGTTACAACCGGTCACGACCATGATGGCGATGAGCGCGCTAAGTAGTTTGAATAGCCATTTTGCTTTCATCGTTGTTCTCCTTTCTGTCATGTATGTAATCACTTATAACATGTCCAGAAAGGAGATGATTATACATTATTTTTCTCCAAGTGCAAACATGATTTCTGTTTCGCAAACGAGTTCCCCATCGACTGTGGCGATGCCCTTTCCTTTGCCGATGGCGCCTTTAAAGCGAATCATTTCGACTTCTAAACGAAGTTGATCGCCCGGTTTCACTTGTTTTTTAAATCGGCAGTTGTCGATGCCTGTGAAAAAGGCGAGACGGCCGCGGTTTTCTTCCTTCATTAACATCGCGACAGCCCCAACTTGTGCGAGCGCTTCAACAATTAATACGCCCGGCATCACAGCATATTCAGGAAAATGACCGACAAAAAAATGCTCGTTTGCACTGACGTTTTTGATGCCGACGGCTCGTTTTCCTTCTTCCACTTCAACGATGCGATCGACGAGTAAAAATGGATAGCGATGTGGGATAATTTGTTGAATTTGTTGCATATCAAGCATATGTGATTCCTCCTTTATAAAAAAACGGAAGGATCTCCCTTCCGTCGTTTGTTTTCAATGTATCATGTTTTTCAGTGGTCTGTCCACTACTGTTTTTCGATTAAGTCGATAATATGTTGCCAAGTTGTTGGTTTTAGTGCATCAAATGGCTTGCCGCCGCCGAGCACACCGTAACCGATCATCGCTCCGATCGCCCCGCTTAGCACCACGAGAGCAACCACAATGATGAGGCGAAGCCAAATTGGAATGAGGCGACGGCGCGGACGGCGAAGTGAACGTTTTTGTTTTTCCTCCATCTTCTTCCCTCTCTATGAACGAATACCGTTAATGAGCCCCATCATTTGATCCGATAATGTAATCGCCCGAGCATTGAGCTGGTATGACCGTTGCGTAATCATCAGTTCGCTCATTTCTGTCGCTAGTTCCACATTCGATTGTTCAAGGGCGTATTGTTGCATCGAAATCGCGTTGCGGTTGTTAGCGAAATTGACGACCGCATTTGGCGCATTTACATCAGGCGGGAAAGCAAAGCGGTTGTCGCCGAGCGCTTGCATGAGCTGCGGGCGCGTCACGTATGACACACCGATGTTTACCGTCTGCATGATGTTTCCGTTTGGCGCAATAAATTGCATCGTGCCGTTTTGAGTAACTTGAATATCTTTAAACCCTTCGCGTACGGTAATCGGTTCATCGTTTTCATCAAGCACCGCATAACCATCCGCTGTGACAAGCATCAGTTCATCTGGATTGTTCGCGGACGGACTAAGGTAAAATGCACCATCGCGCGTATATTGAATCTCACCATCGACAAAAATGCGAAAAAACTGCCCTTCTTTTGTGAAGGCGAGATCGAGCGGACGATCGGTTTTCACAACGGGTCCTTGTTTCATTTGCATATGTGTCGATGCCACTTTCGCTCCGACACCAAGGCGAAGACCGTCAGGCGTGAAGCGTGGGGCTTCGTCTGTTTTTGGCAAGTTTTGAAATTGTTGAGCGAGCAGTTCACCAAATACAGCATCGCGCTTTTTAAATCCGGTCGTATTGACGTTTGCGATATTATGGCTAATGACGTCAAGCTGTTGTTGTAGTTGGTTCATTGTATTGGCGGCAGTAATCATTGAGCGCAACATACGTATCCTCCTACTTTAAGCGACCAATTTCGTTGGCTGCTTTGTCCATGCTTTTATCGTACGCTTGTAAAATTTTTTGGTTCGCCTCAAACGCTCGGTAAGCTGAAAGCATATCTGTCATCGCGCGAGATAAATCGACGTTCGAGCGCTCAATATATTGTTGGCGAATCGTATACGTCTCAGCAAGCGGAAGCTCGCCTTCTGCGCGAAATAAACCGTTTCCTTCTTTTGCAAGCGATTGAACGTTTGCCGCATAAGCGATGCCAAGGCGCGCGATCGTTTCTTCACCTTTTGTAATCGTGCCGTCTTCACGCACTGTAAACTGCTCATCGCCTACTTGAATGCGGTTACCGCGTTCATCAAGCACGTAAAAACCGTCCGTCGTCGTTAAAAACCCGTCTGCATCTATGGTGAAATGACCGTTTCGCGTATAACGAACATCGCCTGCTTCATTTTGTACGATAAAAAACGATGTGCCTGTCCCATCAACAATTGCGATATCGGTGTTATTGCCTGTTTCGCGTATATCCCCTTGAGCAAAGTTTGGCACAAGCTCTTGCACGTACACACCTGTCGATAGCGGACCGATATATGTACGATCACGCCACGTCGGTTTTTTTTCAGTCGGAATCGTCGTTTGTTGAATGCGATGCATCAGCATATCCGGAAAAGCCCGTAATGACGCTTGATCGGCTTTGTAGCCTGGCGTATTGGCGTTTGCGATATTGTTCGTCATCATTTCAATGCGCCGCTGTTGAGAAAGCATGCCTGAAGCAGCTGTATATAGTCCGCGAAACATAAAACGTCCTCCCCAATCGTTTTTACACTACTTCCATTATAAAAGAAAAGGGGGAAAAAAGCGAATAGGTACCATTTCCCAATGGCACCTACACGGGTTGACGATATGGAGCTTTGTCAATGTTATCAAGCATTAAACCTGTGCCGATCGCCACGCAATCCATCGGATTTTCCGCGATAAAGACAGGCACTTTCAGCTCTTGCGCAAGCAGTTGATCGATGCCGTGAAGCAACGCCCCGCCGCCTGTCAAGAAAATGCCGCGGTCGATAATGTCGGCTGATAATTCTGGCGGTGTGCGCTCAAGGACGCTTTTTGCCGTTTGGACGATCGTATATACCGTTTCGCGTAGCGCTTTTTCAATCTCGCCGGAACGAATCGTAATGGTTCGTGGCAACCCTGTCACTAAATCGCGACCGCGAATGTCCATCGCTTCATCGCGAGCGTTCGGGAATACCGTAGCGATGTTTATTTTAATTTCTTCCGCTGTTCGCTCACCGATTAATAGTTTATATTCTCGTTTAATATAACTTAAAATTTCTTGATCAAATTTATCGCCCGCTACTTTAATCGATGCAGATGTGACGATATCACCCATCGATAAAACGGCCACGTCCGTCGTGCCGCCACCGATGTCGATGACCATATTTCCAGAAGGTTGAAAAATATCCATCCCTGCACCGATCGCGGCCACTTTCGGCTCTTCTTCTAAGTACACTTTTTTACCGCCGCTTTTCTCTGCTGCTTCTTTAATCGCTTTCCGTTCTACTGATGTAATGTTTGTTGGGCAACAAATTAAAATGCGCGGTTTCGCAAACCATCCTTTTAAGTTGAGTTTGCTTAAAAAATGTTTTAGCATCGCTTCCGTAATTTCGAAATCTGCAATGACACCATCTTTTAACGGACGGATGGCAACAATATGCCCTGGCGTACGTCCGACCATGCGCCGCGCTTCTTCCCCTACCGCTAACACCCGCTTCGTATGTTGGTCAATCGCTACCACAGAAGGTTCGTTTAATACAATGCCTTTTCCTTTCACATAAATCAACACGTTCGCCGTGCCGAGATCGATGCCGATATCTCTTGCTAAAAACATGTATGTTCCTCCTTGCCATTTTTCCTAATAAAATATTCTACCACAACGATGACGAAAAAAAGAGAATATTTTTGACAAGGGGAACAACAAATTTACGTCGCTTGCTCCGTTTCTTTTTTATACTTTTTCTTCGTCGCTTCTCCTCCACGTAAATGGCGAATGGATTTATGGTAATCTAAAATTTCTTTTACTTCATTCGCTAATTCGGGGTTAATTTCCGGGAGCCGTTCCGTTAAGTCTTTATGCACGGTGCTTTTGGACACACCGAACTCTTTCGCGATGACGCGAACGGTTTTTCTCGTCTCCACGATATACTTGCCAATCTTGATTGTACGCTCTTTGATGTAATCGTGCACACTGCTCGCCCTCCCTAAGTTGGATGTGAGAAGTGTGAAATGAGACGTATAAGGCGTTTAGCGCAGTGGCGTTTACTCGTTCATAACGAAATCGTCAATCTCATCTATTAATCGTTCATCTCACCTCAAACACCCTCGTTGTTCAAGTTTGTAATAGTGTATTAGGGAAAGAGAAAATATATTCCATAAAAAAGCGAACAGATGAGCATTTTGCCCATCTGTTCATGTTCTTGCCATTCCGATCGAAGCATCTGGAACAGTGCTTGACGGATCGCTTTCTTGTTCATCTGTTTTGTTTTGATTTGTTTCTTGTTGTTCCGTTTGTTGTTCTTTCGCTTCTAATGCGCTAAGCGGTTGATCGAAGTAAGCGACCGGATTGACAGCTTGCCCATCTTTCCGAATTTCAAAATGGACGTGGACGCCTGCTTCTTTATTAAACTCGTTTGTTCCTGCCTTTGCGATGACTTGTCCTTGTTTTACTGTATCGCCTGCTTTCACTTGTACGTCTTTTAATGATTGATATACCGTTACAACGCCGCGATCGTGTTGAATATGAACGACGTAACCAAAGAGTGGGTCTTTTTCTGCTTTAACGACCGTTCCGCTTAACGATGCAGTCACATCAAAGCTTTCGCCGTTTTTCATCGCGATGTCGACACCTTTGTTCGGATAATATTCATCATTATAAGAGACGAGAGCAGCTTCTTGTTCTTCGGCTGATGCATTAAAGTCGTAAAACGGTTTTGCGATTTCGACAGCGTTTGGATCAAGGACAGGCATCGCGATTTGTTCAACGGCTTGTTGGACAGGAACAGATTCTTGTTCGTTGACAGCTGTGCCCGATTTTGTTTCATCAACAGGCGGTTGCACGATATCGTTTGTTTTGCTTTGGAACCAAAGCACACCTGTTAAAATGAGCGCTGCGCTTAACAAATAAATCGAAGGAACAACCCAACGTTTACGGAACAACTTTGAAACTTTTTTGTTTTCTTCTTTCATGTTCATCACCTCAGCAACCATTGTGAACAGAAAGAAGAACATTTATACACAAGAAAATAAAAAAATTTGCCGCTTCAAAATTTGGAAGCGACAAGTGACACATCGTGAATTTGTACCCCGCGATAATAATATTGAACGATCTCTTTATACGTTTTTCCTTGCTTCGCTAAAAAGTTTGCCCCGTATTGACTCATCCCAACGCCGTGGCCGTATCCTTTCGTCGTGACGATAATGTCGTTTCCTTGCCTTGTCCATGTAAAATCCGTTGATTTTAATTGCAGCTTTTCGCGAACTTCCCGTCCGGTTAGCTGTTTTCCATTAATATCGACAAGAGCGACCCGTTTTCCCGGCGTGCGTGCGAGCACTTTGCCGACTGATCCGTCTTTTGGCAATTTTACACCGAGCCGCTGTTCAAATTCGCGAACAGATAACGTCACTTGTTCGTAAAATTTTGGCGACTGTGCATCCCAAGGGCTCTCCACGCTCGTTAAATAAGGGAAGGCGTTTTGCCAATACGCTTCTGAATTTTCCGTATAGCCGTTGCTTGTGGAGAAAAACGCGGCTTCAATCGGCTCATTATTGTACGTTAAAATTTGTCCGCGCGTCGCCTCGACCGCTTCTTTAATTTTCTTTATTTTCCATTCGTAACTGATTCCCCACATTTCTTTTAATTGCTCGTCGTTATAATACACTTGATGCATAACCGTATCGGTCACGTTCGCTCCTTCAGGAAGTTGAATGGGTTGATTATGCATGAGCTGTTTCACGATATACGTTCTTGCGGTAAGCGCTTGAGCTTTTAACGCTTCCATTTCAAATTCCGCTGGCATTTCCGCCGCTACAACGCCAACGACATATTGCTCAAGCGGAAGCCGTTCGACCTTTCTCTCTTTACTTCTGTACACTGCCACTTCCACGATCGGTTCGTCGCGCGCTTGAACGAGCTGCGGTTCGGCAGGAAGGGGTGTGTTTTCCTTTTCCCCAAATGCTAAAACGACTAATGCAGGAATAAGTAAAATAAGTGTAAATAACGCAACGGTTGCGATCATCCATTGTCGCAAATGCCATCCCCCCTTTATCATTACTAAACTGTATGCAGGAGGACAAGCATATATGCAAAAACGACCATTAGCTTTTCGCAAACGGTCGTTTTCCTACAGTTATCCAATATCTGTCGCTTGTTTTTCTACCGTGTCGACATGTTCGCGTACACGTTCAATATCCGCCCCTAAAGTAGCTAACTTCTCATGGAAGCGAACGTAACCGCGATCTAAATGTTTCAGCTCAGTTACACGCGTATATCCTTCTGCCACTAATCCAGCTAAAATAAGCGCTGCGGCAGCACGCAAGTCCGTTGCCGCCACTTCTGCCCCTTGCAAGTTGCACGGACCGTTAATAATAACCGAACGGCCTTCAATTTTGACATCCGCGTTCATGCGACGAAATTCCTCGACGTGCATAAAGCGGTTTTCAAATACCGTTTCTGTCACCATGCTTGTGCCTTCCGCTTTCATCAGCAGCGCCATCATTTGCGACTGCATATCCGTTGGAAAACCGGGATGTGGCATCGTTTTTACATCGACCGCTTTTAGCTTGTCAGGAGCAATGACGCGCAAACCGCTGTCTTCTTCAATAATGGTGACACCCATTTCCTCAAGTTTGGCGATCAACGACGTTAAATGTTCTGGCACCGCGCCTTGTACGAGGACGTTTCCTCCTGTAATCGCAGCGGCAATCATAAATGTTCCTGCTTCAATGCGATCAGGAATAACGGTGTGCTCTGCACCATATAATGTAGTAACACCTTCAATGCGAATCGTGCCTGTTCCTGCACCGCGCACTTTTGCGCCCATCGCATTTAAAAAGTTCGCTAAGTCAACAATTTCTGGTTCTTTTGCGCAGTTTTCAATAATTGTTGTTCCTTCTGCCAAAACGGCAGCCATCATAATGTTTTCTGTCGCACCGACACTTGGGAAATCTAAATAAATTTTTGCCCCGCGCAATTTTCCGTTCACTTCAGCGTCGATGAAACCGTTCCCGATTTTCACCGTCGCACCCATCGCTTCAAATCCTTTTAAATGTTGGTCAATTGGTCTTGACCCGATCGCACAACCACCCGGTAGTGCAACGCGTGCCCGGCCTTTGCGAGCAAGCAATGGACCCATCACTAATACAGACGCTCTCATTTTTCGTACATATTCAAATGGAGCTTCAATACTTAGCTCTCCAGATGCATCAACGACGATGTTGTTTTTGCCAACCGTCACGTCTGCTTGTAAGTGACGTAACACTTCACTAATCGTATATACATCGGAGAGTTCAGGTACATCGTAAATGACGCTTTTTCCTTCACTCGCTAATAATGTTGCGGCGATGACAGGCAACACAGCGTTTTTCGCACCTTCCACTTTCACTGTGCCGCTCAACCGCTTCCCGCCGCGGACGATGATTTTTTCCAAGGCATTCCCCTCCGCGTCCAAAGTCTCTATATTAATATTCAGCTGTTATGATTGGGGTGCCAATGACAACGGTCGTTCGCGCGCCCAATCCGTTTTGTCGTAATGCCAGTTGAAGATTCATTTGTTGTTGTCCGACAGAAAGTGATGTCTTCCACTGCTCAGTATATGCTGAGACGGAGACAAATGTCTCTTCACGTAATGATTCAATCGGTTGCGCTTGAAAGGAAGCAAGCAAGCGAACCGCCTTGTCAAACAAAACACCTTTCATCTTACCATCGAATTCCCCTGTAATACAAGTGAAAAATGTAGGTTTTACGAATAATTTTGTCGTTTGTCGGACGAGCGTGCGTTCGAGTTGTTTATTCCACGTTGAACCGGTTGCTTCGTATAAAATAATGACTGCTGGATGATGAGCGACCGTGATGAGTTGAATCGTTTCAACGTAAGCGGAGGTTTCACGTTTGCCAATCATCTTGTGCGGTTCAACTGTCCAATGGAAAGAGGACCATGTTCTCACGTATTGTTGGATCCAGTTGTGAGGGTCTTTTGTAAGCACTTGCTCTTTGGCGTAGACGTTCCATCGTTTGGGGTGAATATGATGGGCTTCAAATACGCCGAGCATGTCGTTTATTTTCGTTATTTCTCTTTCGACACGTTCATCATCATACATTCGATAACCACTTAATAACAAACAAAAAATAACGAGTGCCAACCATCTTTTTCTCATCTCTTTTCCCTTCCTCTCCTTAGCTTTTATTGTTGCCAGATCGGAAGGGAACATACGTGAAAAAAATCGACAACGCTCGCGCTTAAAGTAAAAATGGCAATTGGCGTGACCAACGTAAATAATCTAAAAAGAAATTGCTCACTAACGAGCCAATCGCAATCGTAATCAAAATGTAAAAGACGCGCGCTTGAACGATGCGATTCGGTTTAAAAATCACTTCCAGTCGAACAGCTTGCAACGTCCACCACGTCACCGTAATAAAAAATACATGCGATAATAAACTAATTAACGCTTCTTGTCCGAATGTTTCCATCTTTATCTCTCCTCACATAAAAAAATGGAAGGGTACACCCCTTCCATTATACGTCTTACTGAAGAAAATCGCTAAAATGTTCAAATGGCGCAATCCAATCGTAAGCGATGTTTGGAAACACCCCTAACAACACCGTGCCGATGATACAAATGACAACCACAGCAATGACGCCAGGCGGCCATTGTAATCGATGCGCATGTTCGACAGGTCGGAAAAACATTTGGACGAAAATGCCAAAGTAATATACGTACGAGATGACGGTTGTCACTACCATGATTGACGCAAGCACGTAATGAGCGGGTTCAACGACAAATGCGCCGAGGAAAATGTTCATTTTTCCGATAAATCCCGCTGTCCCTGGAATACCTGCAAGCGATAATAAAAAGATCGTCATCGCCACGGCCATAAATGGCGAGCGTCGATATAAGCCAGCAAATATGCTAATGTCTTCGTCATCATGATGTTGAGAAACGACTTGCAAAATGGCAAACGCCCCGATCGTCATGAATACGTACGCGAACAAGTAAAACCAAATCGCTTCAAACATAAACATCGATAAGCTTGTGAAAGCAACTAACACGTATCCGGCATGTGCGATGCTCGAATATGCTAGCATGCGCTTAACGTTTCGTTGCCGAAGCGCAATCGTATTGCCGATGATCATCGTTGCTCCTGCTAAAAAGGCGATATATGGCGCAAGCGTCATGAGCATCGAAGCCGAGCTTCCTGTTGGCGTTTGCGCAAAGACGGAAACGATGACACGCAAGACGATGACAAATCCAGCTGTTTTAGAGACGACGCTTAAAAAAGAAACAACAGGCGTCGCCGCACCTTGATATACGTCAGGTGCCCACATATGAAACGGAGCCGATGCCAATTTAAACGATAACCCGACGAACGTAAGCAAAAAGGCGAGCGATAAAATGTATTGATGGTTTTCATCGTACGTGCTCGCAAGCTGCCCGGCAATTTCTTTTATATTTGTCGATCCGGTGAAGCCGAATATGTAGCTCATCCCGAACAACGTAATCGCCGTTGCAATGCCTCCGGTAATGACGTATTTTAACGCCGCTTCGTTTGCGAGTGTATGTTTTTTCCGAATCGCGACGAGAATATAAGAAGAAATCGACAATAGCTCAAGCCCGACAAACAATGTAATGAGATCGCCGCTTGATGCCATCATCATTGCGCCGAGAAGCGCTGTTAAAAATAAGTAATAAAATTCGCCACGATATGCGATGCGCTCTTTTGGTTCATAATGAATCGAAAGCAACAATACGAGCGCACTACCAATCAGCAATAACGCTTTAAACGATTTGGCAAACGAATCGAGGCGGAACGTATCGCCTAAAATGGATGTGACATCACTCGTCCATAAACCGAGCAATGAAACGAATGAAACGGCGACGCCAACAAAAGCGAATAAACCAAGCAGTTGCCGATTTCGGTTTTCCGGCATAAATAGGTCGATGAGCGAGAGCGCAACGGCTACGCCGAGAATAATAAATTCCGGCATCATGACGCCCCATTCATAGCTAAGTAATGTTTCGAAATCCATCTCATCAACCCCCTAACCCGTTCATCATCGTTTCAATCGTCGTTTGTAGTGGCATCGCCAAGACGTTCGGATATACCCCGATGATGACAATAAGCAACAGTAAACTAATCGCTGGTACCCATTCTATGCCACGCAAATCGGAAACGTTTGTCACCTTTGTTTGCCCGAATGTCATGCCGAGAACAGCACGTAATAAATACACAGCTGTCATAATAATGCCGAGCGTACCGATCGCAGCGAGCAAAGGTTCTGCTTGAAATGCGCCAACGAACGCCATAAATTCGCTAATAAACCCAGACGTTCCTGGCAAACCGAGCGAAGCCATCGCCCCAGCAAGAATAAATCCTGATACGTAAGGCATTGTTTTCGCCAACCCACCTAAACGAGCGAGCGTCGTCGTGCGCGTTCTTTCATACATGACACCGACGAAGAAGAATAAAAACGCAGCGATAAATCCGTGTGATACCGCTTGGAAAATCGCTCCTTGTATTCCTGCCTCAGTGAGCGAACCGAGCCCGATTAATACAATGCCCATATGCGACACGCTCGAATAAGCAAGCACCATTTTAAAATCGGTTTGTCTCAGTGCTAAAAACGCACCGTACAACAAGTTGACGACACCTAAAACGATGAGCCATGTCGAAAATTGTTGGAATTGCCCGGGAAATAATCCGAACGCAAAGCGAACAAGACCAAAAGCACCAATTTTTAACAAAACCCCTGCATGCAGCATAACGACAGATGGTGGCGCTTGTACGTGCACGTGCAACATCCAGCGATGAAGCGGCACGATCGGTAGCTTCACCCCAAAGGCGATGAGCAGCGCAAGAAACAACCCGTAGCGAAGCGCGTCGGAAATTGGCGAAATCGTTTGTGCCATTGGATCCGTTAATATGTGGTGCAGCTCAGCGATATTCGATGTGCCCGTGCGCGCAAACAAGACAGCAATGACGATCAATAAAACGGCTGAACCGAGCCCGTTATAAATTAAATAGCTATATGCTGCTTTTTCTTTTTCGAAATATCCCCATTTTCCGATGAGGAAAAACATCGGAATGAGCGTCAGCTCGAAAAAGATGAAAAAGAGCACAAGGTTGCTTGCGGCAAACACGCCGAGCATACCAATTTCAAGCAATAAAAATAATTGAAAATATCCTTTCCATTCTTTTTGAATGGACATCGAAGCAATCGCAGCGAGCGTCGCTAAAACGGTCGTTAAAACGATCATAACAAGTGCAAAACCGTCAACATGAAGTTCATATGCGACAGTAAAATCTGTTTCCTTTAAAAATGGAAACTCGCCAAATTGAATCCATGACCGCTTTTCCGCTAATTTGCTTATATCATAACCGTTTTGATATTGCCAAAACGCAAATAACGATAAACATAACGATGGCAACGTCGCTAAAACGCCAAGCCATTTAATCGCTTTTTCTTGTTCTTTCGAAAGGAGCGAAAGAACGAGTATGCCTAAAAGCGGGGAGAAAATTAAGAGCGATAAAAAGTATGGCTGCATTATAAATACCCCCCTGTCACCGCAAAAATGACGACGAGAATCGCTAAAGCAACAATCGTCACCGTACCGTACATTTGTACTTGACCGTTTTGTAAACGTGAGCCGATGCGTCCAATGCCGCGTGCCGTTGCGGCAAATAGTTGAGCCACTCCTTCGATGAGGAAACGGTCGATATACTCAAACAATAAACTAATGAATGACGTTGCACGGATGACTGTCAATCCGTAAAACTCATCGATGTAATATTTGTTCATGAGCACATTGTACGTCATTGGAAAACGTGACGATAGCCAGTCGCGAGCAATAGCACGTTTGCCATATATGAGCCACGCAAGAGCAATTCCGCATAAAGAAACAACGGTCGCTACAATCATAATCCAACTCGGACCTTCCATATGTGCATGCCAGTTCGTTCCTTCTGTCAACCACTCGCCTAAAAACGCTCCCCACGGTGTTTGAACGTAACCCGAAACGACGGCCAACGCACCGAGGACGATCATCGGAAACACCATGACCATCGGTGATTCGTGTACACCATCATTTGCCGTCCG
This sequence comes from Anoxybacillus sp. MB8, assembly GCF_011006755.1. NCBI lineage: Bacteria > Bacillati > Bacillota > Bacilli > Caryophanales > Anoxybacillaceae > Anoxybacillus > Anoxybacillus sp. MB8. The sequence goes on along the minus strand of NZ_RXXX01000017.1, from coordinate 40,082 downwards.
CGCTTCTCCCGCAAACACGAGGAAAAATAAACGAAACATATAAAACGCTGTGAAAAAGGCAGCGATAACAGCGACAACAAATAAACCGACATGCCCGTGCGTCCACGCCGCAATTAAAATTTCATCTTTGCTGAAAAAGCCTGAGAAAAATGGAAATCCGCTAATAGCTAACGTTCCGATTAAAAAGAGCGGAGCGGTCCATTTCATTTTTTTCCATAACCCGCCCATTTGTTCAATGTTTTGCGTATGCACCGCATGAATGACACTACCTGCCGCTAAGAAAAGGAGCGCTTTAAAAAAGGCGTGTGTCATTAAGTGAAAGACGCCTGCCACGTACCCAGCAGAGCCGAGCGCTAACATCATGTAACCGAGCTGGCTAACAGTCGAATAGGCAAGCACGCGTTTAATATCCGTTTGCACTAAGCCGATGGACGCTGCAAAAATGGCGGTAAATCCTCCGACGTAAGCAACGGTCGTCATCGCAACTTCACTTGCTTCGTAAAGCGGAAACAACGTCGCAACTAAATATACCCCGGCAGCGACCATCGTTGCCGCATGAATTAATGCTGAGACAGGCGTCGGACCTTCCATCGCATCTGGAAGCCACGTATGAAGCGGAAATTGACCGGATTTCCCGATCGCACCGATAAAAATGAGAATGGCGCTTAACGTCATGATTGTCGTTGAAACATCCCCTTGTTGTAACGCAGCAAAAATAGCTTCATATTCAAAACTTTTTACTTCAAGGAACAATAAAATCATGCCGATCAATAAGCCAACATCCCCGATGCGCGTCATAATAAACGCTTTTTTCGCCGCAGCTTTCGCTTCTTCTTTGTAAAAATAAAATCCGATGAGTAAGAACGAGCCGAGACCGACAAGTTCCCAAAAAATATACGTTTGCAGTAAATTTGGTGATACGACGAGCCCGAGCATCGCGAATGTAAACAAACCTAAGTAGGCGTAAAATACCGGGAAGCGCTCATCACCGTGCATATATCCTTTCGCATACGTATGTACGAGAAAGCTAACAAGCGATACAACAACGAGCATGAGCGCATTGAGTGCGTTCACTTCAAAGCCGACAGTCAAATGCACATCCCCAATTGTCAACCATGTGTATGCTTGTTTATATGTTGGCTCCGTCCAGCGCTCGTACAACGTCCCGAGGGCGAAGACGAGCGAAAGAAGCGTCAACAACATTCCGACATACGCGCTTCGTTCTTTTAACTGCTTGCCAACAACAAGCAGCACAACAAACGAGACGAACGGAAAAAGCGGTATGAGCCATGCGTTTTCCATCATCGTTCAATCATCCCCTTTTTCAGGTGCATTTATATGTAACCCCTTTGTTTCCCATCCTTTATCGTTTCATCGAATCGACTTCATCAATATGAATCGTTTTGCGATTGCGGTATAACGCAATTAAAATAGCTAAACCGACTGCTGCTTCCGCTGCGGCAACAGTAATGGTAAAGAGCGAAAATACTTGACCTGTAATGCCTGGATTTACCCCGTATTTGCTAAATGCAACTAAGTTGACGTTTACGGCATTTAACATGAGCTCGATACAAATAAGCACAATGACTGTATTGCGTTTCGTTAACGCTCCGTACAATCCGATGCAAAACAATAAAAGCGCAAATACGAGATAGGCGGATAACGGTACATTCATTCTCCCGCCTCCTTATCATCTTTTTTCGCTAAAATGACCGCGCCAATGAGTGCGACGAGCAATAAAACGGACGCAAGTTCAAACGGAATGACGTACTTCGAATAGAGCGCGATTCCGATTTGTTCCGTATTTTTATCATGAAGCCCAACCGCTTCGCTGCCAAAGTCAAGCGTGCGAATGCCGATGTACATCACCGCACCAAAAGCAACCGTACCAAGTAGGGCGAACGCTTTTCGAAGCGGGCTGCCTGTCGATTGGCCGTCATCTTGATGACGCGTAAGCATAATCCCGAACAACATAATAATTGTAATCGCACCAGAGTAAATCAGTACTTGGACGGCCGCTACAAATTCAGCCGATAAAAGAACGTAAATGCCGGCGATGCTGACGAACGTAAAAACGAGCGCGACGACCATATGAACAACTTTGTTTAAATTTAACATAAACACGCCGCCGCCAAGCGCAATGAGCGCAAGAACGAAAAATGCGAGATATTGTCCACTCATGGCTTATTCACCTTCCGCACGTTCGTATCGTTTTCATCAAGCCACGTTAAATCTTTAAATAATTCATCGCGGCTATATTCCGCCAATTCAAAGTTGTTCGTCATCACAATCGCCTCAGTCGGACATACTTCCGTACATAAATCGCATAAAATACAAATTTCAAAGTTAATGTCATACGTATCAATAATTTTTCCTTTTTTCGTCGGATCCGGATGTTTTTTGCCCGTCAGCTGAATACAGTCGGTCGGGCAAATGTTTGCGCACTGATTGCAAACGATACATTTTTCCGGATAAAACTTTTGAATGCCGCGAAAGCGATCCGGAAGCGGAAGCGGTTCATTCGGATAATCGTACGTCACTTTTTCTTTTGTTAAGTTTTTCAGCGTATACGCTAATCCTTTCATTAAACCGAGCATTTCTGCCCACCCACCTTTTTATTTAAAAAAATAGTTGTTTCACAAGAGCTGTGACAAAAATATTGACGAGCGCAACAGGCAATAACACTTTCCAACCAAACTCCATCAATTGATCGGCACGCACACGCGGAAACGTAATGCGAAACCAAATAAATAAGAAGACGACAAGACTAAACTTTAACGCAAACCAAACGGCCCCTGGAATAAAGTCGAGAAACGGAAGCGGATGCCATCCTCCTAAAAAGAGCACCGTCGTTAATGCTGCCATCGCAAAAAAATACACGTACTCTGCGAGCATAAAAAACGCCCAGCGGAATCCAGAATATTCAACATGGAATCCTGCAACAAGTTCTGATTCTGCTTCCGGCAAGTCAAACGGCGTCCGGTTTAACTCCGCCACAGCGGCAATAAGAAAAACGAGAAAGCCGATCGGCTGGACAACGATAAACCATACATCTTTTTGCGCTTCGACAATGTCGTTTAAGTTTAAGCTTCCCGACAACAAAATGACACCAATGACAGACATGACAAGCGGCACTTCGTATGAAATCATTTGCGCAGCTGCGCGCATGCCGCCAAGCAGGGCATATTTGTTGTTCGATGCCCATGCGCCTGTCACCACTCCGATTGTCGTTAATCCGGAAACGGCGATGTAATACAATAGCCCGACGCCAATATCAGCAAATTGCAACGCATCGGTAAACGGCAGTGCGGCAAGCACCATAAACGCAGGGGCAAACGCGATGACCGGTGCTAAAATAAACAACGGGCGATCGGCTGCTTTTGGAATCGTATCTTCTTTTAACAATAGCTTTAACACGTCAGCCACCGTTTGCAGCAACCCCCAGCGTCCTCCAACTTGGTTCGGACCGATGCGGCCTTGCATAAATCCCATCACTTTTCGTTCCGCTAAAATGCCATACGTGACAAATCCTAATACAACGAGCAATAGTCCAACGCCAATCGCAAAGAAAATGGCGACATTCGTCCAGCTTGGCGTCGACTGCAAAAGTTGTTCCATCATCATCCATCGACCTCCCCAAGCACGATATCAATCGCGCCAAGTATCGCAATTAAATTCGCGATATTTTCCCCTTTTAATAGTTTCGGAAGGATTTGTAAATTATAAAATGACGGTCGACGGAATTTTAAGCGATACGGCTCTTTTTTCCCGTCGCTCGCAATATAACAACCGATTTCCCCACGCGGTGACTCGATGCGCACATACGCTTCTCCCGGTGGCGCTTTAATAATTTTCGGCACTTTCGCCATAATCTCACCGTCATCTGGAAACTGCTCGCACGCCTGCTCGATAATACGAAGCGATTGCTCAATTTCAGCAAGTCGGCACTCATAACGTGCAAAACAATCTCCTTCTGTACGTACAGGAACATCGAAATCAAATCGATCATAAATAGAATATGGTTCGTCTTTTCGTAAATCCCATTTCACACCGGTACAACGCAAATTGACGCCGCTTAGCGAATATGCTAACGCCTCTTCTTTCGTGTACTTGCCAACTCCGATGACACGGTTGCGGAAAATTTCATTTCCCGTGACAAGTTCATGGTAGCCTTCTAGCTGTTTGCGCATATATGGAACGAACTGTTTTACTTTATCAATCCATCCGTCTGGCGCATCCCATTTCACGCCGCCCACACGCATGTAGTTAAACGTTAAGCGCGCACCTGATAGTTCATTTAATAGATTAATAATCATTTCCCGCTCACGAAACGCATATAAAAACGGACTGACTGCACCAATATCAAGCAAATACGTTCCCCACCAAACGAGGTGGCTCGCAATGCGACCGAGCTCCATCGCAAGCACGCGTAAATACTCGGCACGCTCCGGCACTTCAATGCCCATCATCGTCTCTACTGCGTGACAAATGACGTAGTTGTTCGTCATCGCTGATAAATAGTCCATACGATCAGTGTATGGGATGATTTGTGTATACTGCAAATTTTCTGCGATTTTTTCTGTCCCGCGATGAAGATAACCGATGACAGGAGTCGCTTCCTTAATGATTTCCCCATCGATTTTTAACACGAGACGAAACACGCCGTGTGTGCTCGGATGTTGCGGTCCGACGTTTAAAAGCATCTCCTCTGTTCTCAGCACGCCTTAACCCTCCATATCGTACGGCTCGTAATCTTTCCGAAGCGGATAGCCGACCCAGTTTTCCCCTAAGAAAATGCGAATGAGTTGCGGATGACCTTCAAAACGAATGCCAAGCAAATCATACGCCTCACACTCCGGCCAATTTGCCCCTGGCCAAAGCGGAACGAGCGAGTCAATGACCGGTTGATCGCGATCAATTTTTACTTTCAACGCAACTGATTGGCGATTTTTATACGAATATAAGTGCACATACACTTCCATATGCGTTTGAAAGTCTGTTCCGTGCAATTCTGATAAATAATCAAAACTTAGCTGCTCATTATATTTTAAAAATTCAGCCACTTTAAAATATGTATCTTTTTTTACAACGAGCGTCGGCACGTCTTTCGACAAACGATTGATGTAAGCGTTTTCTAATACGTCTTTTCCGAGATGCTCTTCAATGACTTTGACGTATTTGTCGAGATATGGCTGATTTGGTGACGGTTTTTCCTCTTTTTCTTCAGCGACATCTGCACTTTTTGCTTTTGCAGCCGCTGCCGCTTTCGCTTTCGCTGCTGCCACTGCTTTTTTCTTCGCTAATTCTTCTTCGCTTAATTCTCCAGACTCTGCCGCTTTTTGTTTTGCTAACGCTGCGGCTTTTGCTTTCGCTGCTGCCGCTGCTTTTTTCTTCGCCAATTCTTCTTCGCTTAATTCCCCTGACTCTGCCGCTTTTTGTTTCGCTAACGCTGCGGCTTTTGCTTTCGCCGCTGCCGCTGCTTTTTTCTTCGCTAGCGCAAGGTCTTCTTCACCTTCGAGCGGAGGCTCAGTTTGTTCCGCTGCTTGCTTCGCCGCAAGACGCTCTTTCGCTAATTGTTTCGCCCGTTCCGCCGCCTCTTTTTTTAGTTGCTGTAAATCTTTTTCATCCATAACTTACAGCACCTTCTTTCCTGTTTTCGCTTCGTAGCGAATTTTTTCTTTCAGTTTGTTAATGCCATAAATTAATGCAGCTGGATTTGGCGGACAGCCTGGAATATATACGTCAACCGGTACAATTTGATCGACACCTTTTACGACGCAATACGATTTTACATACGGACCACCTGCTGTCGCACAAGAGCCCATCGCAATCACCCATTTCGGTTCAGGCATTTGATCATATAAACGGCGAACGATTGGCGCCATTTTTTTCGTCACCGTTCCTGAGACGATCATGACGTCGGATTGGCGAGGCGACGTACGGAAAAAAGAACCAAAACGATCTAAATCGTAATGCGAAGAGCCAACCCCCATCATTTCAATCGCACAACAGGCAAGACCGAACGTGAGCGGCCATAATGAGTTGCTGCGCGCCCATGCTTTGAGCTGTTCTAACGTCGTTAAAAAAACGTTGCGACGCATTTCTTCCATTTCTTGATCTGATACGTTCAACAATTTTACATCCATTTTAACACCTTCTTCTTCCAAGCATACACAAGTCCAATCAACAACATGACGACGAAAATGAGCATTTCAATGAGCGCAAATGCACCGAGCTTTTCAAACGCCACCGCCCACGGATATAAAAATACAGTCTCTACGTCAAAAATGACGAACAATAACGCAAAAATGTAATACCGTATGTTAAACTGCACGCGTGAATCGTGGAACGGATCTAATCCGCTTTCGTACGTTGTTTGTTTCGCTACATTTGGCGCATGTGGACGAAGAAAACGCCCCGCCGTGAGCGCAACGATTGGAAGTAAAATGCCTAAACAAAGAAACACAAAGACGACTACATAACTGTTTACATAAACGTTCAACGATGTCCCACCCCTTTGTGACTTTATACACATTTTTCGAAAACGTCATACTATTACGACTGTAACCGATAACATTATATCACTTCTTCACATATGTGTCGATAAAACTTGTTCCAAAAATAAACAAAAAAACCCTAAGAGACGATGCTCCTAGGGTTAAAAATTGCGATTCGCCACATTTAAACGGTTAATCGCACGGCGTAAAGCTAATTCCGCTCGTTTATGATCAATATCATCTTGTTTCGCTTGCAAGCGGCGTTCAGCCCGCTCTTTCGCCGCTTTTGCGCGCGCAACGTCAATATTTTCTGCGCGTTCTGCTGCTTGCGCTAAAATCGTCACACGATCAGGGCGAACTTCTAAAAAGCCACCGCTCACCGCCACAAGCTCAGTCGCGTTTCCTTTTTTTAAACGAACCGCGCCAATTTCTAGCGGTGCGACCATCGGAATGTGCCCTGGCAACACGCCGAGTTCGCCGCTTTGTGCTTTAGCGCTTACCATTTCCACATCCGCTTCATACACTGGGCCGTCCGGAGTTACGACACTGACTTTAATCGTCTTCATGAAAAAATCCTCCTCGGTCCCTTATTAAACTTCTACGCCCATTTTTCTCGCTTTTTCAATTACTTCTTCAATGCGACCAACTAAGCGGAACGCATCTTCTGGAAGATGGTCATATTTTCCTTCCAAAATTTCTTTAAAGCCACGAACTGTCTCTTTTACAGGTACGTATGAACCTGGCTGCCCTGTAAACTGTTCAGCGACGTGGAAGTTTTGTGATAAGAAGAACTGAATGCGACGAGCGCGATGAACGACAAGTTTATCTTCTTCTGAAAGCTCATCCATACCAAGAATGGCGATAATGTCTTGTAATTCTTTATAGCGTTGCAACGTTTGTTGCACTTTGCGCGCCACTTGGTAATGCTCTTCTCCAACAATTTCTGGTGAAAGCGCACGAGATGTCGATGCAAGCGGGTCTACCGCTGGGTAAATACCCATCTCTGATAATTTACGCTCTAAGTTTGTTGTCGCATCTAAGTGCGCGAACGTTGTCGCTGGCGCTGGGTCAGTGTAGTCGTCCGCTGGAACGTAAATCGCTTGGATCGACGTAACCGAACCGACAGCTGTCGATGTAATACGCTCTTGTAATTGACCCATTTCTGTCGCAAGCGTTGGTTGATAACCTACCGCTGAAGGCATGCGTCCTAATAGGGCAGAAACTTCTGAACCTGCTTGCGTGAAACGGAAAATGTTATCGATGAAGAACAATACGTCTTGTCCTTGCTCATCACGGAAATATTCCGCCATTGTTAATCCTGTTAACGCAACGCGCATACGTGCTCCAGGCGGCTCGTTCATCTGACCGAATACCATCGCTGTTTTGTTAATAACGCCAGAGTCTTTCATTTCATGGTACAAGTCGTTTCCTTCGCGCGTACGCTCACCAACGCCGGCGAATACGGAAATACCACCGTGCTCTTGCGCGATGTTGTTAATTAACTCTTGGATTAAAACCGTTTTTCCTACTCCTGCACCACCGAACAAACCGATTTTTCCACCTTTAATATAAGGGGCAAGAAGGTCTACAACTTTAATTCCTGTTTCAAGAATTTCAACTTGTGTTGAAAGTTGTTCGAATTTCGGTGCTGGACGGTGAATTGCATCGCGACGAGCGTCTGCTGGAATATCCTCTCCTAAGTCAATCGGCTCTCCTAATACGTTAAATACGCGTCCGAGCGTGACTTCACCGACAGGAACAGAAATCGGTGCTCCCGTATCGATGACTTCCATTCCACGCACTAATCCGTCAGTCGTTGACATCGCAATTGTGCGCACTGTGTCGTCCCCAAGGTGAAGGGCTACTTCTAACGTTAAGTCGATATCGACTTCTTTTTCGTTACGCGCTTTATGTTTAATTTTTAGGGCGTTGTAAATCGCAGGTAAGTGTCCGTCTTCGAACTTTACGTCTACAACAGGACCCATAACTTGAATAACGCGTCCTTTTGCCATCGTTTTCCCTCCTAACTAACTGCTTAAGCTATTGCAAGGCGTTCGCTCCGGCCACAATCTCTGTAATTTCTTGCGTAATCGCTGCTTGACGAGCGCGGTTGTAAGAAAGCGTAAGTGTCCGAATCAATTCTTTTGCGTTGTCTGTTGCGTTTTTCATCGCTGTCATCCGCGCAGCATGCTCGCTCGCTTTCGCATCGAGCAACGCGCCATAAATTAAGCTTTCAGCGTATTGCGGCAACAACACTTCTAAAATTTCTTCTTGTGACGGTTCAAATTCGTAAGTGGTCAACTTTTTCTCCGACGCTAAATCGGTTAATGGTAATAACTTTTTCTCCGTCACATCTTGTTGGATGGCGCTTACGAAATGATTGTAAAACATATACAATTCATCAAACGTACCATCTGCAAACATGTTCACCGTTTTGTTCGCAATTTCTTTAATGTCCGCAAACGTTGGTTGATCTGGCAAACCGGTAATATGTAAAGCTACCGGAATATTGCGGCGTTTAAAGAAGTTTAAGCCGACGCGACCGATCGCAATAATCGCATATTCTTCTGTCGAACGGTGACGCTCTTGAATCGTTTGAAAAACGGTACGAAGCACGTTGCTGTTGTAGGCGCCAGCTAAGCCACGGTCAGATGTAATGACTAAATATCCCGTCTTTTTTACTGGGCGCTTCACAAGCATCGGATGAGAAGCGTCGTTGCTTCCGAGCGCGACGCTCGCGACGACCTCTTGAATTTTTTCCATATACGGCGTAAACGATCTTGCATTATGTTCCGCACGGTTTAATTTTGATGCCGAGACCATTTCCATCGCTTTTGTAATTTGGCTCGTCTTTTTTGTCGTGTTAATGCGCGCTTTTATATCGCGTAACGATGCTCCCAAAGGTTTCACCACCTTTTTCGCTCAATTGTTGAAAGGGGACGGAACAGCTAAGCTGTTCCGCTCACTTTTCTTACTCCGATACAACAAACGTCTTTTTGAACGCTTCAATCGCTTTGTTGAAGTCTTCTTCGTTTGGAAGATCGCCTGTTGTGCGAATATGTTCCATCAGTTTTTGACCGTTTTCGTCTTTGTCTAACCATGCATGGAACTCTTTTTCAAAGCGGCGAATGTCTTCTACTGGAATGTCATCTAAAAAGCCGCGTGTTAATGCGTAAATAATCGCTACTTGCTTTTCAACTGGTAGCGGCTCATGTAAACCTTGTTTTAACACTTCAACTGTGCGCGCACCGCGAGCAAGTTTCGCTTGTGTTGCTTTATCAAGGTCAGAACCGAACTGCGCAAACGCCTCTAACTCGCGATATGCCGCTAAGTCAAGACGCAACGTACCAGATACTTTTTTCATCGCTTTAATTTGTGCTGCCCCACCGACGCGCGATACAGAAAGCCCGGCGTTAATCGCTGGACGCACGCCTGAGAAGAACAAGTCAGACTGCAAGAAAATTTGCCCGTCTGTGATGGAAATGACGTTCGTTGGAATGTATGCTGAAATGTCGCCCGCTTGTGTTTCAACGAACGGCAACGCTGTTAATGAACCTGCACCTTTCGCATCGCTTAATTTTGCTGCGCGCTCAAGCAAGCGAGAATGCAAGTAGAATACGTCACCCGGATACGCTTCACGACCTGGCGGACGGCGTAATAATAACGAAAGCTCACGGTAAGCTGCCGCTTGTTTTGATAAGTCATCGTATACAACAAGAACGTGTTGTCCTTTGTACATGAAGTATTCGCCCATCGTTACGCCCGCATATGGTGCTAAGAATAAAAGCGGAGCTGGCTGTGACGCAGACGCTGTAACGACGATTGTGTAATCTAATGCACCGTATTTACGCAACGTTTCAACGACGTTACGAACGGTTGATTCTTTTTGTCCGATCGCCACATAAATACAAATCATGTTTTTCCCTTTTTGGTTAATGATTGTATCTACTGCAACGGACGTTTTTCCTGTTTGACGGTCTCCGATAATTAACTCACGTTGACCGCGACCGATTGGCACAAGCGCGTCAATCGCCTTAATTCCCGTTTGAAGTGGCTCATGGACAGATTTACGATCCATAACGCCAGGCGCTGGGCTTTCAATCGGGCGAGTTTCTGTCGTTTCGATTGGACCAAGTCCGTCAACTGGTTGACCTAATGGATTGACGACACGACCGATTAACGCTTCACCTACTGGCACTTCCATAATGCGACCTGTACGACGTACTTCATCGCCTTCTTTAATGCCTGTGTACGGTCCTAAAATAACGATACCGACGTTGTTTTCTTCTAAGTTTAGCGCCAATCCCATGACGCCGTTGGCAAACTCAACAAGCTCTCCTGACATAACGTTGTCGAGGCCATGAGCACGAGCGATTCCGTCACCAACTTGAATGACTGTACCGACATCGCTCACTTCGATTTCAGACTGATAGTTTTCAATTTGCTTTTTTATCAGCGCGCTAATTTCTTCCGCTTTGATGCTCATGCATTTCACCCCTATCTATAAATGTTAGCGAGTTAACTGTCGCTGTAATCTTGCTAATTTTCCGCTGACGCTTCCGTCGAAAATGCGGTTTCCGATGCGCACTTTGACGCCGCCGATCACATCTTTATCAATGACGTTTGTGATGCGAAGCGCGTCGACGCCAACTTTTTTCGCAAACACGTCTGCAAGCGCATTCGTTTCGTCTTCCGTTAACGGACGAGCCGAATAAACGATCGCCTCAGCTACACCGCGTGCTTCATTTGCTAGCGCAATAAACGCATCTGCTAAATCGTTCACGATGTCGATGCGATGGCGATCTAAAAGCAACATGAGCGTATGTTGCAATACCGTCGAAATGTTCGCAAACGCTTCTTGGACGAGCGCTTTCTTTTTCGTTAGCGCAATTTTTGGATGGTTTAGCACAGAAAGAAGCGCTTCATTTTGTGCAAACACTTGTTTGACGACGCGAAGTTCTTGTTCGAGCTGATCAAGAAGCTGCTGTTCTTTCGCAATTTCAAAAAGTGCCGACGCATATCGTTTCGCTACGACTTGTTTGTTCATCGGCTTTCTCCTACCTCTTGAATGTACTCGCTAATCAGCTTCGCTTGATCTTGTTCGCTCAACTCTTTTTCAATGACTTTTGATGCAATAAGTACAGATAAAGAAGCAACTTGTTGACGCAACGCTGCCATCGCCTGTTCTTTTTCTTGTGCGATTTCTTTTTTCGCTGCCTCTTTTAAGCGCTCTGCTTCTTGACGAGCGGCTTGAATGATTTGCTCTTTTTGCTCTTCGCCAAGCTTGCGAGCTTCTTCGATCAGCGCTTGCGCTTCTTGGCGTGACTTTTTCATTAATTCACGTTGCTCTTCTGCAAGCTTTTTCGCTTCTTGATGATGCTTTTCTGCTTGCTCAATTTCGTTCGCAATATGCTCTTCGCGCTGTTTCATGACGCCCATTAATGGACCGAACGCATATTTGCGAAGCAAAAACATGAGCAATAAGAACATGACTAATTGGAATGCGATATCGCCGCCGTTGAACCCATGTCCACCAGCGCCTAATACAAACATGTTTACCACCGCGCGTTTCACTCCCTTCAAAAATCGCCCGAATACTAGTCGGAACGTGTGCGTACGAACATAAAGGAATGGCGAAGGTTCTCATGGAATGATCTTCGCCATTGTTGAACGAGTTTCGTTTCCGTATGCAGTTACCGCTCGTTTCGAACGAGCGCTCAGTTTTAACGACCTTGAACCATGAACGCGATAACGACCGCGATGATCGGAATCGCTTCGACTAACGCTACCCCGATAAACATTGTTGTTTGTAACATACCGCGCGCCTCTGGTTGACGTGCAATTCCCTCTACTGTACGAGATACGATTAAACCGTTACCAATACCAGCACCAAGTGCCGCTAAACCAATTGCAATTGCAGCTGCTAATACACCCATTTGAAAAGTCCTCCTTCAATTTTTTATGTTGAAATGAATGTGTATTGAAAATTAATGGTCATGACTCACTTTGTGCGCCATATAAACCATTGTTAACATCGTGAAAATAAACGCTTGGATCGCGCCGACGAAAATACTAAATCCTTGCCATGCGATCGTTGGAATGATCGCCGCAATCGTTCCGCCGACTCCTGTCGCTAAACTTCCCGCTAAGAGCGCTAACAAAATTTCACCCGCAAAAATGTTCCCGTATAGACGGAGACCGAGCGTTAATGTATTCGCAAATTCTTCAATAATTTTTAATGGGAACAAAATTGGCATTGGGCTAACGAATCCTTTTGCATATTCTTTAAACCCGTTAAGCTTAATGCCATAGTAATGCGATAACGCGACAACCATCGTCGCCAACGTCAACGTCACGACTGGATCAGCTGTCGGTGATTTCCACCATAGCTTATTGTCGATGACGACTGAAAACGGCAGACCGAGCATGTTCGCTACAAAAATGTACATGATGAGCGTCATGCCGAGCATATGAAAGCGTCCACCTGTTTTCCAATCCATGTTGCTTTTAATAATTCCTTTGACAAAATCCATAACCCATTCAAGAAAGTTTTGCATTCCCGTTGGCTTCATCGCTAAGTTGCGCGTGGCTAATACGGCAATGACAAAGACGATGACGGATGTAACCGTAATCATTAATACGTTGGCTAAGTTAAATGTTAAGCCAAACAGCGTGTATAAAGGAGCTTCGTGATGCATCTGTACTCACCTCTCTTCCCCTTTTGTTTTTTGGAAAAAGAAATCTATTATAATGACAATATAAGATGTCATTAATCCCAATACGATCCAGCCGACAGAAAACTGTTCAGGCCAACGAAAAGCAATAAATACAGCGAACGCAGCAGCAGCCATGCGCGACATCATGCCAAGCGAGCGCGCTTTTTGTCCAGACGCAACCGCTTGTCCAAACCGCTCCACTTTCCGCACCATCGTCCAACCGTTATATAGGCTGATAACCGTCCCGAGAAGCAAACTTGAAAACGCTTGCTGATAAGGCGTAAATGCCCAACCTAACACGTAAATCGACAGCAAGTATAGTATGTATGATTTGTGACGGCGCCAATGTTGCTGTAACTCGTTCATTTTTCCTCTCCTGAAAAAAATGAGCGAATGAGGCGAATCATCGCATAAACACCAGCCGCTAATCCGAGAAGCAAACCGACAATTAAAAAAAGCGGTTCGGTACCAAAACGCTCGTCGACAAAACGCCCTCCAAAAACCCCAACTAAAACGGAACCGACAAGTTGAGAGGAGATGGCCGTCATCAAACCGATCGCTCGAAACGGATGGCGCTCATGTTGTCGCATACGGAAGCCTCACTTTTCATTTTCAGAATTTACTGTATTTTTAAAAAGGTTATCCTTATCCCTTTGTAAGCATACAATAGTGAAAACACGATGTCAATGTGTTCGGTCACAAAAATAGGGAAAATTTTTGGTAAGAAAAAGGGATGCGTCGTCACATCCCTTTTTCTTATTGAAATGGCGTTGGCGGAACATCGCTTTGTTTAAAATAGTAACGAATCGCTTCGACAATCCGCTTCGATGCCCAACCGTCACCGTACGGATTGGACGCTTTCGCCATTTGCTCGTACGCTTTTTCATCTGTTAATAGCTCGCTTGCTAGCGCGTAAATCGTTTGTTCATCTGTTCCCGCAAGCTTGAGCGTTCCGGCTTCGATGCCCTCCGGTCGTTCAGTTGTGTCGCGCAAGACGAGTACAGGCACGCCAAGTGAAGGGGCTTCTTCTTGAACACCGCCTGAATCTGTTAAAATGATGTGCGCTCTCGCCGCAAAGTTATGAAAGTCGATGACGTCTAACGGGTCAATTAAATGAATGCGTTCATCGTTTCCTAATATGTCGTTCGCTAACTCGCGCACGACCGGATTTAAATGAACAGGATAAACGACTTGCACGTCATTGTAATTTTCAACGAGCCTTTTCACCGCTCGGAACATGTTTCGCATCGGCTCGCCAAGGTTTTCACGACGATGCGCTGTCAATAAAATCATGCGGCTTCCCGCTACCTTTTCTAAAATCGGATGCGTATACGTCTTCCGCACCGTTGTTTTTAACGCATCGATCGCTGTGTTGCCTGTAATGAAAATGGCGTGCTCTGGCTTGTTTTCTGCACGTAAATTTTCCGCTGCTTTCGCGGTTGGGGCAAAATGCAAGTCAGCTAATACCCCCGTCAATTGTCGATTCATTTCTTCCGGAAATGGCGAGTACTTATTCCACGTTCTAAGTCCTGCTTCCACATGTCCGACTGCAATTTGGTTGTAAAACGCCGCCAGACTAGCGACAAATGTCGTTGTCGTGTCGCCATGAACGAGCACGATGTCAGGCTGTACTTTTTTCATAACATCGTCCAAGCCAGCAAGCGCCCTTGTCGTAATATCGACAAGCGTTTGGCGCTCTTTCATAATGTTTAAATCATAATCTGGTTGAATGCCAAAAATATCGAGCACTTGATCAAGCATTTGGCGATGTTGTGCTGTCACAGTCACAATCGATTCAATGTCTTCGTACTTTTGCAACTCTAAAACGAGCGGAGCCATTTTGATCGCTTCCGGTCTCGTCCCGAAAATGGTCATCACTTTTCGTTTATTCATCATACCCACCTTACTTCGTTCCAAATAGACGGTCTCCAGCATCGCCAAGACCTGGCACAATATAGCCGTGATCGTTTAACTTTTCATCTAACGCAGCGATATAAATATCGACGTCCGGATGCGCTTGTTGCACCGCTTCGACTCCTTCTGGCGCAGCAATTAAACACATAAATTTAATGTTTTTTGCGCCACGTTTTTTCAACGCATGAATGGCTTCCACAGCGGATCCACCTGTCGCAAGCATCGGATCGACGACAATGAAGTCGCGTTCTTCAACATCCGTTGGAAGTTTCACGTAATATTCGACCGGTTTTAACGTTTCCGGATCGCGATATAGACCGATATGTCCAACTTTTGCGGCTGGAATAAGCTTTAAAATCCCGTCAACCATTCCGATTCCTGCACGTAAAATCGGGATGATGCCTAATTTTTTTCCTGCGATCACTTTCGCTTTTGCTTTGCTGACAGGCGTTTCGATTTCAACTTCTTGAAGCGGCAAATCGCGTGTAATTTCAAATGCCATGAGCGTCGCTACTTCTTCGACAAGCTCACGGAACTCTTTTGTTCCTGTATGTTTGTCGCGAATGTATGTAAGCTTATGTTGAATTAACGGATGATCAAATACGTACACTTTACTCATGTCAATCGCTCCTTTTTCATATGCATTCTTGTAAATTTTACATAAAAACAGACGATGATTCAACCGAAGAAAAGGTGCCCCAGTCGGGACACCTGTCGTTATACGTACAATGGGAATTTTTCTGTCAATGCTGCAACGCGGCGGCGCGCTTCGTCTAATTTTTGTTCATCGTCTTTATGTTTGAGCGCAATGGAAATGATGCGCGCAATTTCATCCATTTCCTCAAGACCAAAGCCGCGGCTTGTTACGGCTGCTGTACCGATGCGAATACCGCTTGTGACAAACGGGCTTTCTGGATCGTATGGAATCGTATTTTTATTCACGGTAATGCCGATCTCGTCGAGCACTTTTTCAGCAACTTTTCCTGTTAATCCGATTGAACGTAAGTCGATTAACAATAAATGGTTGTCCGTTCCACCAGAGACGAGCGTAAACCCTTCTGCCGTTAACGCTTCTGCTAACCGTTTGGCGTTGTTCACGATGTTTTGCGCATATGTTTTGAAATCATCTTGCAACGCCTCTCCGAGCGCGACAGCTTTTGCAGCGATGACATGCATGAGCGGACCGCCTTGAATGCCTGGGAAAATCGCTTTATCAATTTGTTTTGCAAATTGCTCTTGGCATAAAATCATTCCCCCGCGCGGACCGCGCAACGTTTTATGGGTTGTGGTCGTCACAAAATGAGCATACGGAACAGGATTTGGATGCAACCCTGCAGCAACAAGCCCAGCGATATGTGCCATATCGACCATGAAATAAGCGCCTACTTCATCGGCAATTTCACGAAACTTCGCAAAGTCAATCGTGCGAGGATATGCGCTTGCTCCAGCAACGATTAATTTCGGTTTATGTTTTAATGCTTTTTCACGAACGTCATCGTAGTTAATACGGTGCGTTTCTGGATCGACGCCATACTCAATAAAATTGTATTGTATGCCGCTAAAGTTAACCGGGCTACCGTGCGTCAAATGCCCTCCGTGTGATAAGTTCATGCCAAGTACCGTATCACCGTGCTGTAAAATGGTAAAATATACAGCCATGTTCGCTTGCGCTCCTGAGTGCGGCTGAACATTTGCATGCTCGGCCCCGAACAATTGTTTTGCACGCTCACGCGCAAGCTCTTCAACGACGTCAACATGTTCACAACCACCGTAATAGCGACGTCCCGGATATCCTTCTGCATACTTGTTCGTTAATACCGACCCTTGCGCTTCCATGACCGCTTCGCTAACGAAGTTTTCTGATGCAATTAATTCAATTTTCGTTTGTTGTCGTTTTAATTCATCTTGAATAGCTTGAAATACTTGCGGATCTTGCTGTGACAAGCGACTCATTGACAATCCTCCCCTAAAGTGTGAATATTCTTTTTTATCTTAACACATTTTCAAATGAAAAAGTGAACAAATTTAACCGATTGAACACGATTTGTTCGCCTTTTCTTGTGAATACACGGCGCGCTCCCCCCCGATCAGTTTCGGTCGTGTTTTCGCAAATGTGAGCGTCGCATGTCCAATTTGTTTGATCGATGTTCGCACAGGAACAGCGACATGCTTTAAATGCATGCCAATTAATGTAGCGCCGATGTCGATGCCCGCATCTGCCCGGATATGTTCAACAACGACAGGATCGCGAAATTGCGTATATGCATATGCCGCCATCGCTCCACCAGCGTGGCGAACCGGAATGACCGTCACGATTTCAAGCTGCTTTGTCACAGCTGTTTGTCGTTCCACAACTAATGCGCGGTTTAAATGTTCACAACATTGAAACGCAAGCTGTACCCCTGTTTCGTCGTGCCACCGTTTTATTTCTTGAAATAGCATCGCCGCCACGTCCATCGTTCCTGCCGTCCCAATTTTTTCCCCAATGACTTCACTTGTGCTACATCCAATGACGACAACATCTTTGTCCGTTAGCGGCACTTGTGCACGAAACTCAGCTAGCGCCGTTTGCCATTCATTGCGCCATCGTTCCATGTCCGTCACGCTACTCCCACCTTTATTGCTCGTTTTCATAAGCAGAAATTTTTTGAATGCGTTTTTCGTGACGGCCTCCTTCAAACGGAGTCGTCAACCATACTTTCGCAATTTCTCGTGCCAATCCCGGTCCGATGACGCGCTCTCCCATCGCTAATATGTTGCTGTCGTTATGCTCGCGCGTCGCTTTTGCACTAAATACGTCGTGAACGAGGGCGCAACGAATTCCTTTCACTTTGTTTGCTGCGATGCTCATGCCGATTCCTGTTCCGCAAATTAAAATCCCGCGGTCAAATTCGCCGCTCGCCACTTTTTGCGCAACTGGCAGAGCATAATCTGGATAATCGACCGATGTTTCACACTCACACCCAAAGTCTGTATATTCGATCCCCATTTCATCCATCAATTGTTTGATTTCCTCACGAATTCGAATGCCACCATGGTCTGATGCAATCGCTACTTTCACGTTTGAACCCCTCCTTATCGTTATAAAGAAAAAGCCGTCTCTTTTCATTTTAACGGGTCGAGACGGTCTTTTCATCATTTATTATGCTTACAAACGAAAACGGGCAATCGTTTGTTTTAATTTTTCTGCTTGTTCTCCTAGTTCTGTCGCTAGCTCGCGCATGCTTTCAATGACCGCTGTTTGTTCTTGTGTCGCTGCTGTCACTTCTTCAGCACCAGCCGACGTTTGTTCAGCAATCGCCGCAACTTCTTGCGATTGAACAGATGTTTGTTGAATGTATTTCATTTGTTCATCGACAAGTTGGGCAATTTGTTTCACCGCATCTGCCACTTCATGAATCGATGCGCTCATATGCGAAATCGCTTCGTTTGTTTCATTTCCTTTTTTCGCTTCGTCATTCGCTTTTTTCACTTGCTCTGTAATTTGATTGACGACGTTTCCTACTTCGTGTTGGATGTTTTGCACAAGCTCAGAAATACCTTGTACTGCTTTGGCGCTTTCATCTGCCAACTTTCTTACTTCTTCCGCAACGACAGCAAAACCTTTCCCATGCTCACCAGCACGCGCCGCCTCAATCGAAGCATTGAGCGCGAGTAAATTCGTCTGCCCTGCAATATCTCCAACGAGCGAAATAATTTGTCCGACTTCTTTCGCATGATCTTCTAAACGCCGCACAACATGTAATGACGCCTCGTTGTTTTTCGCTAATTGTTGAATGCCTGCAATGAGTGAGCCGATGACGCGACGGCTTTGTTCAAGCGTTTCGACCATATCGGTCGATAGCTTTTCAGACTGCATCGCTTTTTGTTGTACATTTCCTGCGATCGCTAACACATCTTCCACCGCTTCTGCCGTCGTCTGCATCGCAACGGCTGAATTGTCCGCCCCTTTTGAAATTTCATCAATCGTGCGCGCGATGTTTTCCGCTTGTTCCGCAGCGACGCGAGACACGTTTGTCATCTCTACTACTTTTTCATTCGTATGCGCAAAATTTTGTTGAATGTTGCGCACCATGTCACGCAAGCTCCGCAACATATCGTTAAACGCGAGCGCAAGCGCACGAATTTCATCATCGGATTTTGGCACAGGCACATCTTGTCCGATTTCACCTTCCGCCGCTTTTAACGCCGCTTGCTCCAGTTGAGAAAGCGGTTTCGTAATGACACGCGCCGCAAAATATGCTAAGACACCAGACCAAAAAATACCGAGCAGCAACGTCAAAATTGTAAACGTATTTTTACTAAACGGAAGCCATTGTTTTACATAGTCGTAAAGCACATAAATGTAAAAAGCGCTCGTTGAATACGTAATGATTGCTAATACGGTTGTAAAAATGGCTAGCTTTTTTTGTAAGCTAAATGTGTATTTTCCCCCCATCATAATCCCCCTTGCTTTATAGCTTTTCATGTAGCTTTTCGATTGCTTGTTCGAGCTCATCGCGCGTTTGACGATACACGTCAATGGAGCCACCAAACGGATCGACGACATCTTTATCGACCCCAAGAAATTCGTGTAACGTAAACGTTTTTCCTTCTGCCTCTGGGAAACGCGCTAACACATGTTGTTTATGACTTTCGGTCATCGTCAACACGTACGTCGCCCAATCAATATGTTCTTTCGATAATAACGTCGCACGATGGGCGATATCGATTCCTTTTTCAGCGAGCGCAGCTTTCGCATGTTGTGAAGCGTCACTTCCATCAAACGCAAATATGCCGGCTGATCTCACTTGCACATGCGGCAATTGTTTATGCTTTAGCAACGCTTCTGCCATCGGACTGCGGCACGTATTTCCTGTGCATACAAACAAAACGTTCGTTTGATTCACTTATTTACACCTCGCATCATTTCCCACATGTTTACTATTATTATAAAGCAAACAGTTGGACAAAATATAGAGCAAAAAAAAGAAAAAAGAACTGGAAACGCTCCAGCTCATAGGGGAAATAAAAGTTTGCATGCAAATAAAAGCAAAATGGCGCCACCGAGCGCCTCGCTATATGTACCTAAACAACGTTGAAAGCGCCGCCCAAGAAGCAGCCCCATCCATGTTAACACCATGCTTGTGACCCCAAACGCCATGACCGCTAATACGATCTCTACTCCGTAAATCCCTAAACTGAGTCCGACAGAAAAACTGTCGAGGCTGACGCTAAATGCAAATAAAAACAAACCGATGCCAACAGGCCTCAGCCAACGTTCTTGTTCATGACGAAACGAAGCGATGACCATTTGCACACCGAGAATAAACAACAATCCCCCACCGATATACGTCGCCATATGACCGAGCTGGACAGATAATAGCTGCCCAATCATCATGCCTGCTAAAGGCATGACGATATGAAAGAAACCGACCGTTAATCCAATATAGGCGATTTGTTTCAAACGAAGCCGAAGCAACCCCATGCCGAGGCTGACTGAAAATGCATCCATCCCTAACGCAAATGCCATCATCGCCAATGTGATCATTTCCCCAATCATACGAATGCCCCCTTAGGACGTGCCTTCACGTTAACATATGCACCCCCTAGGGAGTTTAGACATCATTTTTCCATGATTTGTTCATGACCTGCTGCTTTTAATAAACGGTTCATAATGGCTACACCCATCCCCTCATTCGGGAAAGACTCACTATAAATGATATCCACATTCGTTTCATCAAACGCTCGCAGTACATCATATAAATGTTGAGCAACCGTCCGTAAATCGCTCCGTCGCCCACAAGGAATGACAACGTCAGCTTCATATATGTGACGATGTTCTTCCGTCGTCAACACTCCTACTCTTAAGCCGTTGGCGCGCTTTTCATTCACAAGTTGTTGCAAAAAAGTCGAAGAACCGTTGACGACAATTAACGGTGCTTTCGGAGCATAATGTGTATATTTCATTCCCGGAGATTTCGGCACCGCTCCTTTTTCCACAAGCGCACGATCGATATCCACAACACCGATCACTTGTTCAATGTCCTCTTTTGTTACGCCACCCGGTCGTAAAATCGTCGGAATGGCTGTCGTGCAGTCAATAACCGTCGATTCCACCCCGACGCCAGTTGCCCCTCCATCCACAATGGCCGCAATGCGTCCATCTAAATCATCCAACACATGTTTAGCCGTCGTCGGACTTGGTCTTCCGGAACGATTCGCACTTGGCGCAGCAATAGGCAGACCGCTTGCCTGAATGAGCGCAAGGGCAATCGGATGATTCGGCATGCGAACGGCTACCGTGTTCAACCCTGCCGTCACACGTGGAGACACGGCTTCTTTTTTTGGAAGAATAAGCGTCAACGGTCCAGGCCAAAAATGGTCCATCAATGTGTGTGCGACAGGGGGAATGTCGCAGGCAATATCGTGCAATTGCTCCTTTGTCGCAATGTGGACAATCAGTGGATTATCGCTTGGCCTTCCTTTGGCGACAAAAATGTTTTCCACAGCAGCCGTGGACATCGCGTTCGCACCAAGACCATACACCGTTTCTGTCGGAAAAGCGACAAGCTCCCCTCGCTGTAAATACGAAGCGGCTTGCAAAATGTGTGGATAAGTATTTAAGTCATCCACATTTTTATCCACAAAAAACACATGTGTCTTCAACGCTTTCACCTCATAAATATTCAAATCGCTTGCTTTTTATCGACATTTCATACGCATTTGCAACTTTTCGCTTCAATGAGTATAAAAGATTTGCACAAAATACACAATAATTGTCCACAAATTGTGAATAAGTCCTTTGTTTTTGTTGATAAATTTGTGGATATGTTAATGAATGAGCTTCTTCCATACTTCCGCCACGAAAAATTTCACTTCTACTTGCTGTTCGTCTTCCACGACAAGCGGTTGTTCATCCATTCGTTCTTGTTGCTCTATTTGTTTTTCCACAGGACGAACGGCTTCACCTGTGGAAAAGTCGAGAAAACAGAGCGGAGGAAACAAGACACACCACCAGTTTGCTCCTTCCCCTTTACCGAGCGTAATTAATACGGCATCATACTCACCTGCTGGATATATATATGATCCGTATATTTTCGTCGGAAATGACACGCGTCCAAACGTCACGTTGTACGATTGATTACTCTTCTTCTCATGAAGAACGCGAGCGACCGTTTGTTCAATGTCTGGCACATGTTGGGAAATGACTTGTTTCGCCTCTTCAAATGACGTTAAGTCGCTAACCCACGTTGTTATTTGTTCATTTACTGCGTCGCGAACCGCGCGTTTTAATGCTTGATCCTCTCGTGAGTCACTATTTGCTAAAATGCGCAACCGTACCGCTTCGTTTGGAATGACAACATCGCTTTGCGCCTCTGTTTGTTGCCCATATATCGTGACAATGCCCCCAATCATCACGATTGTCATATATAAAATGATAACGTATTTGTTCATCGTTTACCTCCCCTTTCTTGTTATGCAGTGTAACCAGAAAGAGAAGTTGATAAACTATGAAAATGAAAAAATATAAAAAAGCTTCCGATGTTACTCGGAAGCGAGATCGGCGATGACGATGCGCTCTTTGCCGTTTATATCAAACAGGACGTCAATGCGCGCCGAAGGAAATGCTTGTTGCAACATCGTTTGCACCGCTTGCCCTTGTCCGTGACCGATTTCAAACGCAATAAGCGCCTGCGGGGTAACGACATGTGGAAGTTCGTTCGCTAAACGACGATAAAATAACAACCCATCTTCGCCACCGACGAGCGCTCGAAGCGGCTCTTTTTGCACGATAGGCGATAACGTCGGAATGTCGTGTGCGGGGATGTATGGCGGATTAGAAACGACAACATCTACTTGTATGCCACGGTCGATGATCGGTTGCAGTAAATCCCCTTCTAACCAATGAACGCAAGCGCCAAGCTGATCGGCATTTCGCTTCGCCACTTCAAGCGATGAAGCCGCAATATCCACGCCGTACACATGCCACGTTGGTCGCTCTAACGACAACGTCACTGCAATCGCTCCGCTTCCTGTTCCGACATCAACGACGGAAAGCGGCTTTTCAGTTGTTCGGGCAAGCACATGAGAAATAAGCTCTTCTGTTTCTGGGCGCGGAATTAATACGTGTTCATTGACGATAAACATCCGTCCGTAAAACTGTTCATATCCGATTAAATATTGAATCGGGATATGCTCTAGCGCATGTTTTTTTACATCCGCCATAAATGTTTGTTTGCATGTTTCATCGATCGGCTCGCGCAAATTAGCGAATAGTTGCGCACGCGTCATGTGTAAATGATGACGCAATAACCATTCCGCAGCCGTTTCTTCCTTCCCATGCTCTCGGAAAAAAGAAGAAGCCCATTGGAGGACTTCATATATTTTACTGCTCATTGTTCGCTTGCTCCAATTTTTTCGATTGATCGTCTAAAATGAGCGCATCGATAATTTCATCTAATTTTCCTTCTAACACTTGATCAAGTTTTTGAATCGTCAATCCGATACGATGATCGGTGACGCGATTTTGAGGAAAGTTGTACGTGCGAATCCGCTCGGAACGATCGCCTGTTCCGACCGCTTGTTTGCGCGTTTGATCGTATTCTGCACGCGCTTCTTGTTGATATTTATCGTAAATGCGCGCACGCAATACTTTCATCGCTTTTTCTTTATTTTTAATTTGCGATTTTTCATCTTGGCAAGACACGACAATGCCTGTTGGGATGTGAGTTAAACGAACAGCTGACATCGTCGTATTGACGCTTTGCCCGCCCGGACCGCTCGATGCAAACGTATCAACACGAATATCTTTTTCGTTAATTTCAATTTCGATTTCTTCCATCTCCGGCAAGCAAGCGACTGTCGCCGTTGACGTATGAATGCGTCCGCCTGATTCTGTCTCTGGTACACGCTGCACACGATGGGCACCGTTTTCAAATTTTAATTTCGAATATGCCCCTTTTCCTTGAATCATGAAAATAATTTCTTTATAGCCACCAAGTCCTGTCGGATGTGCTTCAATCACTTCTGTTTTCCATCCTTGCGACTCGGCATAGCGCGTATACATGCGATACAAATCGCCTGCAAAAAGCGCCGCTTCCTCTCCACCTGCTGCTCCGCGAATTTCCATAATGACGTTTTTATCGTCATTCGGATCTTTTGGAAGCAACAATACTTTTAACTTTTCAACAAGCTGTTCTTCGCGCTCTTCTAGTTCGCTAATTTCTTCTTTCACCATGTCGCGCATATCCGGATCAAGCTTTTCTTCAAGCATCGCTTTCGCATCCGCCAACTGTTCGCGCACCGATTTATATTCCCGATACGTTTGTACCGTCTCCGCTAAATCGGACTGTTCTTTTGAATAATCACGTAATTTTTTCGGGTCATTTAATACTTCTGGATCCATTAATAGTTCATTTAATTTTTCATAACGGGCTTCTACCGCCTGTAAACGATCGAACATTTTTCTCACCTCGACTTTTCATTATATCATAAACGACCATATGAAAAAACTCGCCCTTATGGACGAGTGGCCGTTTCTTTACATGTTTTATTTTTCTTTGGATGATCAGGCACTTCATGATGATGGCGGCATCGTGGTTCGTACGATTCACTGGCTCCGATTAAAATGACGGGATCGTGGTAAGATGCTGGACGCCCATTAATGAGCCGCTGTGTGCGCGATGCAGGGGAACCGCAAACGGTACAAACAGCTTGTAGCTTTGTCACCGATTCAGCGATAGACATTAACGTCGGGACAGGGCCGAACGGTTCGCCGCGAAAATCTTGATCTAACCCAGCGACGATGACACGGTATCCTTCATCGGCGAGCTGTTGAACAACATCAACGACATGTTCGTCAAAAAATTGCACTTCATCGATTGCCACAACATCCGTATGTGTGGAGATGTGCTTTCGAATGTCTAGCGCACAAGAAACAGGGATGGCGATAACAGATGTTCCATTATGAGAAACGACTGCTTCTTCGCTATATCGATTATCGATCGCTGGCTTAAACACTTTCACTTCTTGTTTCGCAAACTGCGCGCGTCGTACGCGACGAATGAGCTCCTCCGATTTTCCGGAAAACATGCTCCCGCAAATGACTTCTAGCCAGCCGGATTGCTTCATGACATACATCAGGGCGACCCCTTTCTTTCAAACTTTCACGAAAAAAACAGGCAAGTGAAAAGAAGTTCGCTTGCCTGTTTTCATAACATACGGATTACTTAAGGCCGTATTTTTTGTTAAATTTATCAACACGTCCTGCAGCAGAAGCGAATTTTTGACGTCCTGTATAGAATGGGTGGCACGCTGAGCAAATTTCTACGCGCACTTCGTCTTTTACAGAACCGCTCTCAAACTCGTTTCCACACGCGCATTTAACCATCACTTTTTTATAGTTTGGATGGATTCCTGCTTTCATCTCATTTCATCTCCTTCCGCCCTGAATCTTTTCGAAACAGAGTTTATATGCAATGAAAAACACACATGATAAAATTATAACAACCGTATCGCTGTTTTGCAACTATCCATTTATAACCGTTTTAAATTTCCGGCTGCTTTCCACTCTTCATCTAACATCGCAAAAAACTCTTCGTTCGTTTTCGTTTGCTTTAATCGATGAATAAATCGCTCAATAAAGTCTGGCGTATCTGACATCGTTTTACGAATGGCCCACAATTTTTCTAAATGTTCTTTTGGAATTAATAATTCTTCTTTTCGCGTGCCCGAACGACGAATGTCGATGGCAGGGAAAATTCGTTTTTCCGCTAATGAGCGATCGAGATGAAGCTCCATATTTCCTGTTCCTTTAAATTCTTCGTAAATGACATCGTCCATGCGCGAACCTGTATCGACAAGAGCAGTCGCTAAAATCGTTAAGCTGCCCCCTTCTTCGATGTTTCGCGCCGCTCCAAAAAACCGTTTCGGACGGTGGAATGCGGCCGGGTCAATTCCTCCCGATAACGTGCGTCCGCTTGGAGGAATGACTAAGTTGTATGCGCGCGCTAAACGCGTAATACTATCCATTAAGATAACGACATCACGCTTATGTTCAACGAGGCGCATCGCACGTTCAAGCACAAGCTCCGCCACTTTAATATGGTTTTCTGGCACTTCATCAAACGTCGAGCTGACGACATCCGCCGATACAGAACGTTCAATATCCGTCACTTCTTCTGGACGCTCATCAATAAGCAAAACGATGAGTTCAACATCTGGGTGATTTGTTGTAATGCTGTTGGCAATTTCTTTTAACAACATCGTTTTTCCCGCTTTCGGAGGCGCGACAATTAAACCGCGCTGGCCAAATCCGATCGGAGCAATCAAATCAATGAGGCGAGTAGATAGCTTGTCTGGTGTCGTCTCTAGCTTCATTTGTCGGTTCGGATAAAGCGGTGTTAGCGCCGGGAAGTGAACGCGTTCTTTCGCAATTTCTGGGTCTTCACCGTTTACTGCCTCGACGTGCAGCAAGCCGAAATACCGTTCATTTTCTTTTGGCGGGCGCACTTTTCCTGATACTTTATCACCGTTGCGCAAATCAAAGCGACGAATTTGCGATGCGGAAATATAAATATCTTCCGAACTAGGGGAATAGTTAATTGGACGCAAAAAGCCAAATCCTTCTGATTGAATAATTTCAAGCACGCCTTCCATGAAAAAGAGGCCGTCTTGTTCAGCGCGCGCTTTTAAAATGGCAAAAATCAATTCTTTCTTTGTCAGTTTACTGTAATATGAAATTTTGTATTGACGAGCTAATTCATATAGCTCTTTAATGGTCATATTTTCTAGCGTTGCAATCGTTAAATCTCCTAACTCCATACTTACACCACTCTTTTATTTAATTTTCATGAATTGCTCTTTTGGATGGAAACAGCGAAGATGAAAAGATGATTACGAGAAGAAACGTAACATGACTATTTTACCCTTTTTTTATATTGTCAATCAATAGAAAAAGAGCGAGAGCGCGAAAAGTTCGCGCATCTCGCGATTATTTGATGACGAGGTTCGGCTTTTTCCTTAAGCTATGGCGCCCTTCAATGAAACGAACGGTGCCTGATTTCGCACGCATGACAACAGAGTGCGTCTCGCCGTATGTTCCTTTAAATTGCACACCGCGCAACAATTCTCCGTCCGTTACACCTGTTGCGGCAAAAATGGCATCGTCCCCTTTTACGAGATCTTCCATGCGCAATACACGGTTTACATCTAACCCCATTTTTTTGCATCGCTCTAGTTCGGCATCGTTTTGTGGCAATAGCTTCCCTTGTATTTCCCCGCCGAGACATTTGAGCGCCACAGCCGCTAACACCCCTTCTGGAGCGCCTCCTGACCCAAATAAAATGTCTACACCTGTATGATCAAATGCTGTATTAATTGCGGCAGCGACGTCACCGTCATTAATGAGCTTAATGCGCGCGCCTGCTTCACGCAACTCCGCAATGATGCGCTCGTGGCGCGGGCGATTTAAAATGATCGCCACAACGTCTTCAATATCTTTATTTTTCGCTTTGGCAACCGCTTTTAAATTATCGATAATTGGAGCGTTAATGTCGATCATGCCGACCGCTTCTGGCCCAACCGCAATTTTGTCCATGTACATATCTGGCGCATGAAGCAAATTGCCGTGATCCGCCACAGCGACGACCGCTAACGCGTTCCACCCGCCAGAAGCGACAATGTTCGTTCCTTCAAGCGGATCAACCGCCACATCAACGCGCGGACCGTACCCGTTGCCAAGCTTTTCCCCAATATATAGCATCGGTGCTTCGTCCATTTCCCCTTCACCGATGACGACCGTTCCTTTCATCGGAATCGTATCAAATACGTCGCGCATCGCAGACGTGGCAGCTTCATCTGCTTCGTCTTTTTTCCCACGCCCCATCCAGCGGGCTGCAGCTAATGCAGCAGCTTCTGTGACACGGACAAGCTCCATCGATAAACTTCTTTCCATCGTTTCTCCCTCTCCCCTTTGGTGCATTATGTGTTCTTCAGTTGCTCGATTTCTTGTTCTGTCATTTGTTCGCGCCAAACGGTAGCGCCAAGGTTGACAAGTTTGTCAACTAAGTTGCTGTAGCCGCGATCAATATGTTCTAATCCTGTAATTTCTGTAACCCCTTCGGCCATTAATCCGGCGACGACAAGCGCAGCACCCGCACGCAAATCGGTTGCGCGCACTTTTGCTCCTTGTAGTCGTGATGGACCTGTAATAATGGCTGACCGTCCTTCGACTTTCACATTGGCGTTCATGCGCCGCAATTCATCAATATGTTTAAATCGGGCACTATAAATCGTATCTGTCACAATGCTCGTCCCAGACGCTTTCGTTAATAGTGAAGTGAATGGCTGTTGTAAATCGGTCGGAAAGCCAGGGTAAACGAGCGTTTTAATATCGACGGCACGAAGATGATCTTTCGTCGCAATAAAAATTTGGTCATCGCTCGTTTCAACAACAACACCCATTTCTCGCATTTTTGCAATGACTGCTTCTAAATGTTGCGGAATGACGTTGTCAATAATCATTTCTTTCCCCATGGCCGCACCGATAATCATATACGTTCCTGCTTCAATGCGATCCGGAATAATGGAATGGCGGCAACCGTGCAACTGTTCTACACCGTCAATGCGAATGACGTCTGTTCCCGCTCCTTTAATGCGTGCCCCCATGTTCGTCAACAGCGTCGCAACGTCAATAATTTCCGGCTCTTTTGCCGCGTTTTCAATAATTGTTCTTCCTTTTGCTAAGACGGCGGCTAACATAATGTTAATCGTCGCTCCAACGCTGACAACGTCCAAATAAATGCGCGCTCCACGAAGCTCTTCCGCCCGTAAATAAATCGCTCCTTGCTCGTTAGTCACTTTCGCGCCAAGCGCCTCAAATCCTTTAATGTGCTGATCAATGGGGCGCGGCCCTAAATGGCAACCGCCCGGAAGTCCGATGACCGCTTTTTTAAAACGTCCAAGCATCGCGCCCATCAAGTAATATGACGCGCGCAATTTTTTTACTTTTCCGTTCGGCAAAGGCATGGAAACGATATGCGACGGGTCAATGACGACTTCGTTTTCGTCAAAATGAAATGTACCGCCAATTTCTTCAATTAATTGTCCTAACACATGAACGTCTGAAATGTTCGGCAACCCTTCAATGACTACAGGTGAGTTGGCTAAAATAGCGGCTGGAATGAGCGCGACGGCGCTATTTTTCGCTCCACTAATGCGCACGGAGCCTTGAAGGAGGTCACCGCCGACAATTTTTAACTTTTCCATATGTGTCTCCCTTCTCGCAAAGCAAGTCCTAGAACGCGACGGAAAACTGCTCAATCATTATTTTTGGTTTGCTTTATTCCAGTCTGCTAAAAACTTTTCGATGCCTTGATCTGTAAGCGGATGTTTAAATAGTTGCATAAGTACGTTGTAAGGTACTGTCGCAATATGTGCACCTTTTAATGCTGCCTCTGTCACATGTTGTGGATGACGGATCGATGCCGCGATAATTTCTGTATCAATGTCGTGAATGGCAAAAATGTTCGCAATCGTTTCAATTAACTCTAAGCCGTTATGACCGATATCATCTAAACGACCTAAAAACGGCGATACGTATGTCGCACCAGCACGCGCCGCTAGCAACGCTTGATTCGCGCTAAAAATGAGCGTGACATTTGTTTTAATTCCTTTTTCGCTAAATACTTTTACCGCCTTTAACCCTTCTGGCGTCATCGGCACTTTAATCGTAATGTTCGGTGCGATTTTCGCTAATTCTTCCCCTTCTGCAATCATTCCTTCTGCATCCGTTGCGATTACTTCCGCACTAACGGAACCGGAAACGAGAGAAGTAATTTCACGAAGACGATCGTGGAACGACACGTTTTCTTTTGCGACGAGGCTTGGGTTTGTTGTTACTCCCGCTAAAATGCCTAGTTCATGAGCGTGGCGAATTTCATCAATATTTGCCGTGTCAATAAAAAATTTCATAATTTTCAACCTCCTAAACGCTTTCAAAAATGGAATGAAACAAAACCGCCCGCTTCAGCAAGGCTGAAACGGTGCGGCTTGTATTACAACGCTTTGCCGGAAGAACCGAATTCGCGCATTTTGCCGATGACTGTTTCTTTAATCGCATCGCGGCCAGGGCCGAGGAATTTGCGTGGATCGTACACTTTTTCATCTTTCGCTAACACTTCGCGCACAACTTTTGTAAACGCCATTTGGTTTTCTGTATTTACGTTAATTTTAGATGTACCAAGTGAAATGGCACGTTGAATTTGTTCTGTTGGGATACCTGTTCCACCGTGTAAAACGAGCGGTACACCTGTACGATCGCGAATTTCTTCCATCTCTTTAAATCCTAATTTTGGCTCTCCTTTGTATGGACCGTGTACAGAACCGAGCGCTGGCGCTAAACAGTCAATGCCTGTGCGCTTCACAAGTTCTTCGCACTCATCTGGATTTGCATAAATAATTCCTTCTGCAACAACGTCATCTTCTTGTCCGCCGACTGTTCCTAACTCAGCTTCAACAGATACACCACGCGCATGAGCGTACTCAACAACTTTTGATGTAATTTCAACGTTTTCTTCAAACGGATGATGTGATGCATCGATCATAACGGATGTAAATCCAGCGTCAATCGCTGCTTTACATTTTTCAAAGCTTGAACCATGGTCAAGGTGAATAGCGACAGGAACAGTAATGTTCATGTCTTCCATTAATCCTTTCACCATGTTCACAACCGTTTTAAAGCCGCCCATGTAGCGAGCTGCTCCTTCAGACACGCCAAGGATCACAGGGGATTTTTCTTCTTCCGCTGCTGCTAAAATCGCTTGTGTCCATTCTAAGTTGTTAATATTGAATTGACCGACCGCATACTTGCCCGCCAATGCTTGTTTAAGCATTTCCGTCATTGAAACTAAAGGCATCGCTAAATCCTCCTTAAATGTAGCCATTATTCACTATCCGAAAGCGCCTCTCACATGTACAATGACCAAAATACGACAAATTTATACAAGACGACATCGAATAGTATGTACATTATAAGAATAACAAACTTTGTTTCCACACATCAACCTTATTCACCGAAACGAACAAAACTTTGTGAAAAAAGTTCAAAAAGCTGTCAACGGTTAACCGATATATTTTTTCACTGCATCACGCATATCGTCTATGTCAAAAGGTTTCGCAAAATGGGTCAGCGCACCGAGCTTTTTCGTTTCATGAATCATATCGAGTTCGCCGTAAGCCGTCATCACGATGACTTTTACATGCTCATTCATTTCTTTCATCTTCTTTAAAATTTCTACCCCGTCCATGCCTGGAATTTTCATATCTAACAACACTAAATCCGGGGAGTGCTTCGCAAACAAATCGAGCGCTTGAACACCGTTTGCCGCCTGAT
The DNA here is from genome assembly GCF_011006755.1 of Anoxybacillus sp. MB8. Lineage (NCBI taxonomy): Bacteria > Bacillati > Bacillota > Bacilli > Caryophanales > Anoxybacillaceae > Anoxybacillus > Anoxybacillus sp. MB8. The sequence goes on along the minus strand of NZ_RXXX01000017.1, from coordinate 8,580 downwards.
ACGTTTCATATCCTTCTTTTTGAAACACTTCGTTTAATAAAATGCGAATGCCAAACTGGTCGTCCACAATCAAAATCTTCCCCGCCATATAAACACCTCTTATTTTCTCTTTTTCATATGTAAAACTGCTATTTTTATTATCGTATCATTATTTCAAAATTTTTACCATTTATCCTGCTTTATGTTCTAATTTTGATCATTTTTTTATTTTTTAATATAATGAGCAAAAAGCGAAAGTCGCATAAAAAGGAGATGGATTATGTTAAAAATATTATCGACGCAGCTTGCAGGTGTGTTTCAGCGAATAAGTGCGCAAGAAGAAGAGCAGTTTGAAGATGCTGCCCGTTTATTTGCCCAAGCGATCATTAGCGACGGCACCATTTTTGTTTACGGCATGGACGAAATGGAAGCTGTCGTCGCTGAAGCGCTGCACGGAGCTGAAAAATTGCCGAACGTTAAACCTCTAAACATGAACGAAGTAACGACCGCTGACCGCGTGCTCATCGTTTCGCGCTTTTGCACAGATGAAGAAGCGATTCGCATCGCAAAACAGCTTCACGAACAAAACATATGGACGATCGGTATGTCATCTATCGCAGAGAGTTCGAAACCGTCGCTCGTTGATTACGTCGATGTACATATTGATTTATGTTTGAAACAGCCGCTCGTCCCAACAGAAGATGGCTCACGGATCGGCTTCCCTTCCGCTGTCGTTGCTTTGTTCGCTTATCATAGTTTAGTGCTGATGACAAAAGAAATTGTTGCCGAATATGAATAAGAGGATGCCCATAGCGGACATCCTCTATTATTTTTCTAGCGATGCGCGAATAAATTCGCGGAACAGTGGCTGTGGACGCGTCGGACGAGATGTAAACTCCGGATGAAACTGCGCCGCAACAAACCACGGATGATCTTTCAATTCGATAATTTCTACAAGACGGCCATCTGGGCTTGTCCCTGAAAAAACAAAACCGTTTTCTTCCATCACCGTACGATATTCATTGTTAAATTCATAACGATGGCGATGGCGCTCATAAATGACTTCATCTTGATATGCTTCGTATGCTTTCGTTCCTTCAACGAGCTTGCACGGATATAAACCGAGACGAAGCGTTCCGCCTAAATCTTCGATATCTTTTTGCTCTGGCAATAAGTCGATAATCGGATGTGGCGTGTTTGGATCGATTTCTGCCGAATGGGCATCTTTTAACCCGACGACATGACGAGCAAACTCCACAGATGCTAATTGCATACCTAGACAAATGCCGAGGAATGGGATGCGTTGCTCACGCGCATAGCGAATAGCCTCAATTTTTCCTTCGATTCCACGATCGCCAAATCCGCCCGGAACGAGAATACCGTTTACTCCTTGAAGCAGCTGCGCCACATTGTCGCGATCGACATGCTCAGAGTTAATCCAACGAATGTCTATATCTGCATCAAACGCATATCCTGCATGACGTAATGCTTCCACGACAGAAATGTACGCATCTTGAAGCTCAACGTATTTTCCGACGAGCGCAATCGTTGTTTTATTTGATAAATTGCGCACTTTTTCAACGAGTGCGATCCATTCTGTCATATCCGCTTCGTTGCAGTTTAGTTTTAAATGCTCACAAACAATTTGGTCTAACTTTTGTTCTTGAAGCATGAGCGGTACAGCGTATAACGTATCGGCATCGCGCGCTTCAATGACCGCTTTCGGATCAATGTCACAGAACAAAGCAATTTTATCTTTCATATCTTGAGACATTGGCATTTCTGTGCGCACGACGATGACGTTTGGCTGAATGCCTAAGCTGCGCAATTCTTTGACGCTATGTTGCGTCGGTTTCGTCTTCATTTCACCTGCTGCTTTAATGTACGGCACGAGCGTACAATGAATATACATCACGTTGTCGCGACCGACGTCGCTTTTGATTTGACGAATAGCTTCCAAAAACGGAAGAGATTCAATGTCGCCAACTGTTCCACCGATTTCAGTAATGACGACATCGGCATTCGTTTCACGTCCTGCTCTGAATACGCGTTCTTTAATTTCGTTTGTAATGTGCGGAATAACTTGTACCGTTCCGCCTAAATAGTCGCCACGGCGTTCCTTTTTCAATACGGTCGAATAAATTTTTCCTGTTGTCACGTTGCTATATTTGTTTAAGTTAATATCAATAAAGCGCTCATAATGACCTAAATCTAAGTCTGTTTCCGCTCCGTCATCTGTGACAAACACTTCTCCGTGTTGATACGGACTCATCGTGCCTGGGTCAACGTTAATGTACGGATCAAATTTTTGAATCGTTACTTTCAAGCCACGATTTTTTAATAATCGACCGAGTGAAGCAGCCGTAATTCCTTTCCCAAGCGATGAAACGACGCCACCTGTTACAAAAATATATTTCGTCATTAAACCTTCCCCCTCAACTCATTTGGAATAGTTACAGTGTGTGCGAATTCGGGGAAAAATAAAAACGCTCCGCTTACAAATATGTAAGGGAGCGAACGTATCTCTATGAAAAGAGCCCAAACAGAATTCTACATATATCGATGTAAAAAGTCAAGGTTATAATTCCTCATCTTCTTCTAACTCTAATTCTTCATCGACGACGTCTAGCTCTTCATCAAGCGGGGCGTCATCTAAACTTAGTTCTTCATCTAATAAATCATCGATTACTTCTTCATCTTCATCTAATACAAAGTCATCGTCTAACAGCTCTTCATCGTCTAATAATTCTTCATCTAAATCGTCATATACTAATTCGTCTTCATCGATCATGTCATCAAAGTCATCAAAGTCATCCGCGACTTTTTTCTTCTTCTTCACGCGCTCCACAGGTACCGCTTCATCTTCTGTTTGGTCGTATGGGTACCATGCGCGCAAGCCCCAAGCTGTTTCCCCGATACAAATAAACCGTCCATCGACGTTTAAATCTGTATAAAACTGCGCCAATCGCGCGCTCACTTCGCTTTCAGATAATCCTTTAATCGCGACTAGCTGTTCGACCATCTCTTGAAAAGACACCGTTTGCTTTTTCTCACACAATAGCAAATACGCAAGTTCGACGAAAGACATCTCTCGCAATTGTTCTTGAGAGTATTGCTCCAAACTCACTTTCCGCACTCCCTTTCTCCAACGTATGAAAACAACAAAAATCCATACCATTCATTATAAACAAATTCATTTACTTTATGCTAGAGCGTTGCCCAAAAAAAATGTCGGGACATCCCCCGACATTACATATTGCGGCGATATTGTCCACCGACTTCATACAACGCCTTCGTAATTTGTCCTAAGCTAGCGACTTTTACTGTCTCCATCAGCTCAGCGAAAATGTTTCCTCCGCTTACCGCGACATGTTTTAACCGCGCAAGCGCTTCTTCCACTTCGTCTTTATGTTCTTCATGGAATTTGCGTAAGTTTTCAAGTTGAAGCTGCTTTTCTTCATACGATGCGCGCGCGAGCTGTAAGCTTTCGATTTCTTCTTCGACTGCTGCATTCGGGTTTAAATATGTGTTTACGCCAATGATCGGCAGTTCCCCGCTATGTTTTTTCATTTCGTAATACATTGATTCATCTTGAATTTTGCCGCGCTGATATTGCATTTCCATCGCGCCAAGCACACCGCCACGCTCATCGAGACGCTCAAACTCTCTCAACACCGCTTCTTCAACTAAATCTGTTAATTCTTCGATAATGAATGAGCCTTGTAGCGGGTTTTCGTTTTTCGTTAGCCCATGTTCTTTTGTAATGATAAGCTGAATCGCCATCGCACGACGAACAGACTCCTCAGTCGGCGTGGTGATCGCCTCGTCGTAAGCGTTCGTATGAAGTGAGTTGCAGTTATCATGAAGCGCCATGAGCGCCTGTAATGTTGTACGAATGTCATTAAAATCAATTTCTTGGGCGTGAAGGGAACGTCCTGATGTTTGTACGTGATATTTCAACTTTTGACTTCGTTCGTTCGCCCCGTATTTCTCCCGCATCGCAACCGCCCAAATGCGCCGTGCTACCCGACCGATCACTGTATATTCTGGATCGAGACCGTTGCTGAAGAAAAACGATAAGTTTGGTGCAAAGTCATCAATATGCATGCCTCGACTTAAATAATATTCGACGTACGTAAAGCCGTTCGCCAGCGTAAATGCCAATTGTGTAATCGGGTTCGCTCCAGCTTCCGCAATATGATAGCCTGAGATGGAAACAGAATAATAGTTACGCACACGGTTGTCGATAAAATATTGTTGAATATCCCCCATCATACGTAAAGCAAACTCCGTTGAGAAAATGCACGTATTTTGTCCTTGGTCTTCTTTTAAAATATCCGCTTGGACCGTTCCACGCACCGTCTGCAACGTCTGCGCTTTCACTTGTTCGTATTCTTCTTGCGTCAGTTTTCGACCAAGCTCTGCTTCTTTCTTTTCCACTTGTTGATCGATCGCTGTATTCATAAACATCGCTAAAATGATCGGCGCAGGGCCGTTAATCGTCATCGACACGGATGTGAGCGGATCGCACAAATCAAAACCTTTGTATAGCTTTTTCATATCATCTAATGTACAAACGCTTACACCGCTCTCGCCTATTTTTCCGAAAATGTCTGGACGTTCATTCGGATCTTCTCCATATAACGTCACGGAGTCGAATGCCGTACTTAACCGTTTCGCTGAGTCGTCTTTGCATAAGTAATGGAAACGGCGATTCGTCCGCTCCGGCGTACCTTCTCCGGCAAATTGTCGCTTCGGATCTTCCTCTTGCCGTTTAAACGGGAAAACACCAGCTGTAAATGGAAATGCCCCCGGAACGTTTTCTTTATAAAGCCAGCGTAAAATTTCCCCGTAATCTTTAAACTTCGGCAACGCTACTTTCGGAATGCTTAAACCTGCTAAGCTTTTCGTCTTTAACGGTGTGACAATTTCTTTATCGCGCACTTTTGTGACAAACTGTTCTGCGCTATATTTCTTTTTCACATCTTCCCATGAAGCTAATAACTTTCTTGACTCTGGTGTTAATTTTTCTTCATATGTTCGCTTAGCCTCTTGCAAAGCTGCCAACGCTTTTTCATCATGGCGTTCGTTCATCGTTTCAATGGCGCCTTCAAGCTGAAATATGCGGCGAGCGATGTCACATTGCTCATTGACGCGTTGATGATATTGGCGAATCGTATCAGCAATTTCGCGCAAATAATGGCGCCGTTCGTTCGGAATGATGACATTTTGTTTTTCGACATGATCGACTTTTTGCAACGTCGTCGTCCAATTTGTTCCCATTCGCTCATTAATTAAGTCGATTAATGCGACAAAGAGCGTATTTGTTCCCGGGTCGTTAAATTGACTTGCGATCGTGCCGAATACAGGCATTTCGCTCACATCGCGATCAAACAATTGATGGCTTCGTTGATATTGTTTTTGCACTTGACGTTTCGCATCTTCTGAACCTTTGCGTTCAAATTTATTAATGACGATCAGATCGGCGTAATCGATCATATCGATTTTTTCAAGCTGCGATGGAGCACCGAACTCGCTCGTCATCACATACATCGCAATATCACAAATATCTTTAATCGCTGCATCGCCTTGACCGATGCCGCTCGTTTCTACGATCACTAAATCAAAACCTGCCGCTTTGACGACTTCAATGGCATCTTGAATCGCAAGCGACAATTCCGAACGCGAACTGCGTGTCGCTAAGCTGCGCATATAGACGCGCGGCGAAGAAATCGCATTCATGCGAATACGGTCACCAAGCAATGCACCGCCCGTTTTTTGTTTTGTCGGATCAACCGATAAAATCGCCACTTTTTTCTCGGGAATTTCATTTAAAAAGCGACGGACGAGCTCATCTGTGAGCGAGCTTTTGCCGGCTCCACCTGTTCCAGTAATCCCGATGACGGGAACGCGCTTGGCCATCGCTTTGACCCGTTGTAAAACTGCTTCTGCTGTCGCAGCTACTTCGCTATGGGCATTCACGCGGTTTTCACACACAGTAATTAAGCGCGCCACCGCTTGAACGTCCCCATTTGCTAATCGTTCCACTTCATCTGTTATTTCTCTGACCGTTGGGAAATCACATTCTTCCATCATGATGTTAATCATTCCTTGCAACCCGTAACGCCGCCCGTCTTCTGGTGAAAAAATACGAGCGATACCATACGCGTGCAATTCTTTTATTTCCCTTGGAATAATTACGCCGCCACCGCCACCGTAAATGCGAATATGCGAAGCGCCTCGCTGCTGCAATAAATCATACATATATTTAAAAAATTCCATATGTCCGCCTTGATACGAAGATACAGCAATCCCTTGTACGTCTTCTTGAATCGCAGCGTTCACAATTTCTTCTACTGAGCGATTATGGCCTAGATGAATGACCTCCGCTCCACTCGCTTGTAAAATGCGGCGCATAATGTTAATGGCCGCATCGTGCCCATCAAACAAACTCGATGCCGTCACAAAGCGAACGTGATGTTTTGGACGATAAATGTGCGCCATCTTTCTCCCATCCCCTTTCGCTACCGCTTCATAATGCCTTCAAGCAATAGCTTTGTTTGCCATTCAATATATTCATCGAGCGTATACATTTTTTTCAACGCCCAACGACGGAACCCCCACATTTGACCGAGAACGAAAATGTTATGTGCAAATAATTGAATTTCTTGTTCTGTAAGGGAAAATACCCCGTTGTCGACACAGCGCCGTAAAATATGTTCAAACATCGCCACCATTTGCAATTCTTTATTTAACACGTACGGGAGCGATTCTTTGCCGAGCGACTTCGCTTCTTGATACATGACGAGCACTTCGTCTTGCAGCTCGTCAACGACACGAAAATAGTAATCAATGGCTAATTTTAACCCGTCTAAATCCCCTTTTGTCGTATCGATTGCTTGCTCCATGCGATCGCGTACTTCATCGTAAATACGGTCGCATACTAAATAAAGAACGTCTTCCTTTTTGCGAATGTATTCGTATAACGTTCCGATGCTAAAACCAGAAGCGCGGGCAATTTCGCGCGTCGTCGTTTGATGAAACCCTTTTTGTTTAAATAGCGAAATCGCCCCTTTAATCATTTGATTGCGCCTTTTTTTCACAAGCCGTTCGTCTTTCACAGACGCGGGCACTTCACGCTTCTTCATTACATCACTCCTATTTCGTTAACATTCTTGAAATAACGATGCGCTGAATTTCTTGCGTGCCTTCATAAATTTGCGTAATTTTTGCATCGCGCATAAAGCGTTCTACTGGATAATCTTTCGTATAGCCGTAACCGCCGAAAATTTGTACCGCTTCAACGGTGACTTTCATCGCTGTATCCCCTGCAAACAATTTTGCCATCGCTGATTCTTTTCCGTACGGTAAGCCGTTTGATTCGAGCCATGCTGCTTGATATGTTAATAAACGTGCCGCTTCGATGGCCGTTGCCATATCCGCTAGTTTAAAAGCGATGCCTTGTTGTTCTGCAATTGGCTTGCCGAATTGAACGCGCCCTTTTGCATATTCAACCGCCGCATCTAACGCCCCTTGCGCGATGCCAACTGCCTGCGCCGCAATGCCATTTCGTCCACCGTCGAGCGTCATCATCGCAATTTTAAATCCTTCCCCTTCTTCCCCGAGTAAATTTTCTTTTGGAATGCGACAATCTTCAAAAATAAGCTCCGTTGTTGGCGATGAACGAATGCCAAGCTTTTTCTCCTTTTTCCCGATCGAAAACCCAGGCGTTCCTTTTTCAACAATAAATGCGCTAATGCCGCGATGCTTTTTCTCTGGGTCAGTAACCGCAAACACGACATAAATGTCCGCTTCTCCACCGTTTGTAATCCATACTTTCGAACCGTTTAGTACGTAATGGTCGCCATCGCGAACAGCACGCGTTTTCATCGCTGAAACGTCAGAACCTGCCCCTGGTTCAGACAAACCGTATGCGCCAAGCTTTTCACCTGTCGCTAATGCCCGTAAATACGTTTGTTTTTGTTGTTCTGTCCCAAATTTATAAATCGGCCAGCTCGCTAACGAAATATGAGCGGATAGCGTCACTCCTGTCGAGGCACACACTTTGGAAAGCTCCTCAACAGCGATCACATATGCTAAATAGTCGCTGCCGATGCCACCGTATTGTTCTGGCCATGGAATGCCCGTTAAACCGAGCTCCGCCATTTTGTTGAAAATGCTGCGATCAAATCGTTCTTCTTCATCGCGTTCCGCCGCTGTCGGTGCCACTTCATTTTTCGCGAAGTCGCGCACCATTTTTCGTATCATTTCCTGTTCTTCACTTAGTTGAAAATTCATTTTCCCATCCCCTTTAACAAATGGGTATTGTCAAAAGTTTTAAAGACATACCCTAAGTTTTTATTGATTTTATGCGGTTTTCGACAAAAAAAGCTTGCCACCCCTGCTGTTTTTGGTACGATTGAGGTAACCACACACCCAATCCAAACAAAGGAGTGACAAGCTTGTTACCTCAATTATTAATCAAATGTCTTCAAATAATCAAGACCCAATATCAAATCATTATTTATTTACTAGGTGTACTTTTTGGAAAGTCCCTCACAGACTGGGATGACGAAGAACCGGTGAATCAATCGTATCAGA